>JAGOBP010000279.1 GCA_017999195.1 Thermoflexales bacterium | reverse complement strand
TGAATTATCGAAGTCGCCCAGGCCGTCCACGATCATCGCGTTGAAGAGTTGCGTATTGACGGCGGTGGCGGGCAGGGGGACTTGATACGCTTTGGCCATATCCATGACGATGTTCAAATCTTTGTATTGCATCGAGGCTTTGAAGCCCGGCGTGCGCACGCCCTTAAATAAGCGCTGCGGCTTGTTGTCCAGCGTCCAGCACTGGGCCGCGCCGCCCTTAATCGCGTCGATGACCTTTTCGGGATCAGCGCCCGCTTTCTGCGCCATCACCAGCAGTTCGCCCATCGCCACCATCTGCGCCGCCACCATGATCTGATTGCACGCTTTGGCGATTTGGCCGCAGCCCGTGGGACCGATGTGAATGATGCGCTTGCCCAATTTCTCGAAAATGGGTTGGCAGGCCACAAAGGCATACTCATCACCACCTGCCATGATCGAGAGCGTGGCATTGCGCGCCCCAATATCGCCGCCGCTGACCGGCGCGTCGACATGTTTCACTTCGTATTCGGCTTCGAGTTCGGCCAGGCGGCGTGTGGTGGTGGTCGCGATGGTGCTCATGTCGATGTGGATCAAGCCGGGCCGCGCGCCCGCGAGGATGCCATCGGGGCCGGTGACGACCGCTTCGACATCGGGCGAATCGGGCAGCATGGTGATCACGACATCGCTGTTGGCGGCGACTTCGCGCGGCGTATCAGCCGCCTGTGCGCCAAGGGCGACCAGTTCATCCACTGCGGCGCGGCTGCGATTGTGAACCGTCAGCGGATAACCCGCTTTGAGGAGATGGCCCGCCATCGGTTTGCCCATCAGGCCCAGGCCAATGAAGCCAATGCGAAGTCGAGGGATTTCAGTCACCATGAGGCCACCCTTGATACGTAATGCGTACAGCGTAAAACACGGAACACGCACCACGCAACTGTGACGCTAATTCTCCAACAACAGTTGAAAACCCTTGGGATCACCCACACTCATCGCCGTTAACGTGGTATCGATGCGGCGCACGAGTCCGGCCAGCACGTCCTTCGGGCCGACTTCGATGCAGGTGGTCACGCCTTGTTGGGCCAAGTATTGCACGGTCTCGGTCCATCGTACCGGCGAGGTGAGTTGGGCTTCCAGTTCGTCGCGAATGTCGATCAATTCGACGGGGCGGGCGTACACATTGCCTACCGCAGCGACGGTTGGCGTCGTGAACGAGGTCGCGTCGAGGGCCGATCGGAAGGCGTTGGCCGCGGGCTTCATCAATTGCGAATGCGCAGCAATGCTGACCGCGAGTTTAATCGTGCGTTTTGCGCCGCGCGCTTTCGCCAATTCCATCGCTTTGTCCAAAGCGGCAACATCGCCGGAGAGGACGATCTGACCGGGGCTGTTGTCGTTGGCGACTTGCACCGGCTGGCCGATTGTGTCGCTGGCTTCACGGCAGACCTCGTCCAGCACATCGCGGCTCAGGTTCATAATCGCCGCCATGCCGCCGGGTTGAATCTGCCCGGCTTGCTTCATCAGGCGGCCGCGTTCGCGCACCAGCCGCACGCCGTCTTCAAACGACAATGCGCCAGCGGCCACCAGTGCGCCAAATTCGCCCATGCTGTGTCCGGCGACGAAGGCGGGCACGATCTGCGGCGCGCGGGCCTGAATGACGCGCAGGGTGGCGACGCTGTGCGTAAGGATCGCGGGCTGGGCGTTGACGGTGTCCGTCAACTCAGCCTCAGGGCCGTCGAAGCATAATCGGGACAAGGCAAAGCCCAGGACGTTGTCGGCCTGGGCGAAGATGTCTCGGGCTTCGGGATAGGATTCGACCAACTCCCGGCCCATGCCCACAAATTGAGAGCCTTGACCGGGGAATAGGAAAGCGATCTTGGTAGAAGTCATTCCTGTACCCTATATTGTTAAAGACGCGGCCCGGCTGCGCCGCGCATAGACACAACACGAGGCCGAGATGGTCTTCGGCCTCGTGGAGGAGTGAACTATTCTTGGTCTTTGCGGTTCTTGCGATCGGCGCGCGCTTGAACGTCTACGACCAGAGCACCATTGTAGGTGCCGCAGTTGGGGCAGACCCGGTGGGGCATCTTCAGTTCTTTGCACTGGGAGCAAACTTCCAGCGTGGTCGGCTTGAGATTGTAGTGCGAACGGCGGCGATTTTTTCGCCCTTTCGAGATTTTACGTTTTGGCAGTGGTGTCATGATGCGTTACTTAATCCTTTTTTGGAATCGGACGGCGATTATAGCAGAAGCGGGATAGGTGTCAAGACACCCGCGCGGCGCCTGGACTGGCGCGTTCGGCGTCCATCTTCAACAGGCCGTTGCGGACAATTCCCAGCGCCTTCGTCAGGTCCTCATCCAATTTGCCCAGCACTTGCAGCGTGTAGTCGTCGGCGTCCAGCTTCAGCGCCTCGGCTTCGCGCTGGGCGCGTTCGACGATGGTGTTGGCGCGCGTCTGGGCGGCCTTGGTAATTTCGTTTTCGCCCACCAACCGATCGGCTTCTTCTTTGGCCAGTTCGATGATGCGCGCGCCTTCTTCGTTAGCTTGCGCCACGATGCGGTCGCGTTCCTGGTTGATGCGCTTGGCCTTTTTGACTTCTTCAGGAATGGCAATGCGCATCTGGTCGATGATTTCCCAGGCGCGTTGTTCTTCGATCATGACCTTCTTGGTCAGCGGCGGATGCGAGCCTTCATTGAGCAGCGCTTCAAGCCGATCGATCAGGTGCAGGATGTCCATGGCTACCCCTCAGCAGGTTAGAACGTCTAGTACAGTGTCTAACACTTTAACGATTTTTGCAAATGGACTTGACGATGCACCGTCAATCCCGCAGCGAAGTGATGGGCACCGGTTGCCCGATCGGGTCCTGCGCCCGTTCGCGCGCCTTCTGGTACAGCGCATCGGCCACAAACGACGGCACCATGCTGGTGACATCGCCGCCCAGCAGGGCCACTTCGCGCACGGTGCTGGAACTGAGAAAAGCATAGTCCTGGCTCGTCATCAGACACACCACTTCGATCTCGGGTGCGAGTTGCTTATTAGTCAACGCCATGTGCCATTCCAACTCAAAGTCGCTGACCACGCGCAGGCCGCGCACAATCACTTGCGCGCCGATTTGCCGGGTGTACTCAACGGTCAAGCCGCCGTAACGCACGAGTGAGACATTGGGGATGCCGTGCAAAGCGCGTTCGGTCAGCGACATTCGTTCGTCGATCGAGAACAGCAGGTTCTTCATCGGCCGATCGTACACGGCGACGACTAAGTGATCGAAGATTGCGGCGGCGCGCTTGGCAATGTCGATGTGCCCATAGTGAATGGGATCGAAGGTGGCAGGGTAAATCGCTTTGATCAAAGTTCAAGCCTCGCTAAAGTAATCTCGCATCGGGTCAAAGTAGTTCTCGACCCAGCCGCTCTCGTAACTTGCGCCTTGCCCGATGGGAATGTTACTGTGTTTCAGCGTGAGGCGCGTGCCGCCTTCAGCTGGTTCGAGCACGATTTCTAATCGGGAGTCGGGGCTGTCCGCCGGAAATTCAACCGTGCGCCACGTTTGCACGATGCGACGATCGGGTTCAAGTTCGAGCGTGGTGCCGGTGATGTAGCCGCCCCACGCGCTATGTGCGCCCCCGACACGCGGATCGATTTCTGCGCTGCCGCCGGCGCTCGCGCCCGTCATCGCCGCATGTTCGTCGCTGCTCAGCCACGCGGCATACATGCGCGCAGGTGAGGCGAGCAGTACGGTCGAGAGTTCAAACGAATCGGACATGCGGCTCCTCCCCAGGATAGCCTACACGATTTCGGCCAGTTCCAGATCGAAGGTGAGGTCTTCACCGGCGAGCGGATGATTCGCATCAAGCGTGACGCTCTCATCGCTGACTTCGCTGATGATGACGGTGATGACATTGCCATCGGGTTGTTGCAATTGCAGGGCCTCGCCAATTTCGGGCGTGATGTGATCGGGGAATTGATCGCGCGGTACATCCAACACTAGTTCGTCGTCATACGCGCCATAGGCTTGATCAAATGGAATCGTGATGGTCTTGGTTTCGCCGATGGCCATGCCCGTCACCCCGTCTTCAAACCCGGGGATGACCTGATGATCGCCGATCACAAACTCGATCGGATCGCTGCCAGCCGATGAATCGAACACGGTGCCATCGTCTAATTTTCCCGTATAGTGAACACGAACAGTATCTCCAGCTTGTGCGGATGCCATTACTCTCCTTGAAATGGGAAATGTGATAGGGTCTGATCTGTGACAACCAGGCCACTCTCTTGTCGATTAACTCAAATCGCCTGCGCCAGTCTGCCAGAATTCAGCCAGACGCTGCGCCAAGGCTTGATTCTCGGCGATGATCAACTCTGGATCATGAAGCAACAATCTCTCCGCTTCGCGCCGCGCCAGATCGATCAGCCGCGCATCGGCGATGTTGCCCATGTGCATGTCGGGCAGGCCGCTCTGCCGTGTGCCAAAGAACTGGCCCGGCCCGCGCAATTCCAGGTCTTTTTCGGCCAGCACAAACCCATCGGTGGAGGCTTCCACCGCTTTGAGGCGCGCACTCACTTCCGACGCGATCGTATCCGCTTGCAGCAGACAATACGATTGATGCTGCCCGCGCCCGACGCGTCCCCGGAACTGATGCAGCTGCGCCAGACCGAAACGCTCCGCACCTTCGATCATGATCACGCTGGCATTGGGCACATCGATGCCGACTTCCACCACGGAGGTGGATACGAGAATCTGGGTCTCATTGGCAGCGAAGGCCCGCATCGCCGCGTCTTTCTCATCGGGTTTCATGCGGCCGTGCATCAGACCGAGGTTGAACTTGGGGAAGACGTGCTTTTGCAATCGCGCATGTTCTTCGACGGCGGCTTTCGCTTCGATCTTATCCGACTCTTCGACGAGCGGGCAAATGATGAAGGCTTGTCGCCCTTGTTCAATTTGAGCGCGAATAAAGGCATAGGCGCGCTCACGTTCGGTGGGCAGCGTGATGCGCGTATCGATCGGTTGGCGGCCGGGTGGCAATTGATCGATCACGGACAGATCGAGATCGCCGAACAACGTCAGTGCCAGCGTGCGCGGGATGGGTGTGGCCGTCATGACTAAAACATGCGGATTGTAGCCTTTTTGTCGCAACGCCGCGCGTTGAGCCACGCCGAAGCGATGCTGCTCGTCCACGATGGCTAACGCGAGATTCTTGAAGGCCACGGTCTCTTGAATCAACGCATGCGTGCCCACCACTATGTTGGCGGTGCCGTCGGCAATTTCAGCCAAAATGGTTTCTCGGTCACTGGCGGAAGTGCTGCCTGTCAACAGGCGCACGTTTAACTTG
Source organism: Thermoflexales bacterium (assembly GCA_017999195.1). Classification (GTDB taxonomy): domain Bacteria; phylum Chloroflexota; class Anaerolineae; order Fen-1058; family Fen-1058; genus JAGOBP01. The sequence goes on along the minus strand of JAGOBP010000279.1, from coordinate 606 downwards.
TTCGGAATCTCGCGCTCGTTGATGGGCGCGAACATTCGGCTAAGATTCTTGAAATGCTGCTCGGCCAGGATTTCCGTCGGGGCCATGATGGCCGCCTGGAAGCCCGCTTGAACCGTTAAAAACATCGCACTGGCGGCGACGGCTGTTTTGCCCGAACCCACATCGCCTTGCAACAGGCGGCTCATGGACCGCTCGGTGCGGATGTCTTGCACGATGTCCGTAATCACGCGCCGCTGCGCGTCCGTCAACTCAAACGGCAGCGATTGCACAAAGGCCGCAAACAAGACCGGATCGATGGTGATGGCTTGGCCGGTCTCGCCGCGCCATTGTTGCTTCTGCTTGAGTAATCCCAACTGCAAGAGGAACAACTCGTCAAAGGCTAAGCGTTTGCGCGCCGCTTCCAGGCTGCTCATCGAGTCGGGGAAGTGGGCCTGCGCAATCGCCGACGAGAGGTTCATCACGCCTGCGGAATTGCGCACGGCGACGGGCAAGGTGTCTTCCAAGCGAGACGCCCAGTAATCGACGGCGCGTTTGGTCATCTTGCGCAGCCAGCGATTGCCCAGCCCCTCGGTCAGCGGATACACCGGCACGATGCGGGCCGTGTTC
>JAGOBP010000278.1 GCA_017999195.1 Thermoflexales bacterium | reverse complement strand
AGATTGGGGCGCGAAAACTTGCCCAGCAATGATTGCACCGGGCGCAAATTAGCGTACAAATCAAACGCCTTCCGCATCGCCAGAATCGGGCTGCGATAACCGTCCACCTTTGTCGAGGGTGACGACGTTGCCCCAAACAAAGCCACGCCACAATCGGCCACGGCTGACAAGGTCGCATCAGGGATTGCATCGCCGCTCTGCTTGAAGTGCTCAAAGCCCGCATGCGCCTCGACAAACTCCAGGCCCAGGCCCAACGCACTCAACACTTCCGCCGCCGCCGGAATCACTTCCTGGCCGACGCCGTCGCCGTTGATGAGACAGATTTTGGTCAAGATCGAATTCTCCAAACGTGTTACGTGTTGCGTATTGCGTGAACGGAACACGCATCACGCAACACGCTTTTACTCTCCGCCCAACGGCACCGCTTCCGTATTGGTCAAACCCAGTTTCTGACGAATGTGCTGAACCAATCCGCCCGCGTTGATAATGCTCAGCGCCGTCGAGGACAACGGCGGAAACGGAAATTCACGCTCGTTCAAACGAATGACATTCCGCTCGACATCAACCTCGATCGTGTCGCCGCTCTGAGCGGCATCCACCGCTTCGGGACACGTGATCAACAGCAAGCCTTGATTGATGCCGTTGCGAAAATAGATCCGCGCAAACGACTTCGCCACGACTGCCGCAATGCCCTTATATTTCAGGGCTGTCACGGCCTGTTCGCGCGAACTGCCATTGCCCCAATTGCGGCCTGCTACGATTACGTCGCCAGGTTGAGCGTCGCTCGCAAAGCGCGCATCCAAATCTTCCAGCGCGTGCGCGGCGATTTCCTTTGGCTCTTTCAACGTGTACGTGTACTTGCCGGGGAAGATCACGTCGGTATTGACGCCGTCACCGTACTTCCAAACCTTGCCCACAATTTTCGATTGCTGATTGCTGATCGCTGATTGCGCCATAGTCATCTTGTCATCTCTTCATCGTATCATCTTGTCATCGTGTCAGACAATCACTCAATCTCACGCGGATCAGTCAGCACGCCCTTGATCGCACTCGCCGCCACGATGGCCGGACTCGCCAGATAAATGTCCGCCTCCGGCTGGCCCATGCGCCCTTTGAAGTTGCGATTCGCCGTCGAGACGCACGCTTCACCCGGCGCGAGGATACCCATGTGATTGCCCATGCACGGTCCGCAGCCCGGCGTACCAAACACCGCGCCCGCTTCCATCAACGTTTGAACATAGCCAGCCTGCAACGCCTGCAAGTAAATCTCGGATGAAGCTGGAATCACCAGTAAACGTGTGCCACTCGCGACGCGATGCCCCTTCACGATTTCAGCCGCAATCGCCAGGTCTTCCAATCGGCCGTTGGTGCACGTCCCCAAAAACGCTTGATGAACTTTCGTGCCGGCCACTTCGCGCAGCGGCTTCACATTATCGACGGTGTGCGGCACAGCCACCTTCAATTCAATTGAAGCGGCATCGATCACGTGCGTTGAAGCGTACACGGCATCTTCATCGGGATAAATCGCCATCGCTGCGATGGCTGATTCCCAATCCCGAGTCTCCGATCCCTGCCCCCTGGCCCACCGTTCGGCCAAATACCCAAACACGGCCTCATCCGGTAACAGGTAAGCATTCTTCGCGCCGAATTCCGCCATCATGTTGGGGATGACCATGCGACTGGCGAGTGACAACTTCGCGATTGCTTCGCCGTGAAATTCGATCGATTGATACAGGCCGCCGTCCGCACCGAGCATTCCGATCAAATGCAGGCACAAATCTTTCGACGTCACCCCGCGCCCTAACTCGCCCGTGACAATGACCTTCATGCTTTCGGGCACGCGCAGCCACAATTCGCCGGTCGCCCAGATCGCGGCCATTTCCGTGCGGCCGATGCCCGCGCCAAACGCACCCAGCCACCCGAAATGCGTCGTGTGACTATCCGCACCCAGTACCAATTGCCCTGGCAGCATCAGCGCTTCTTCGCTCAACACTTGATGGCAAATGCCGCGCCCGACTTCAAAGAAGTTTTTGATACCCTGCTCTTTAACGAACGCGCGTACTTCCGCATGATTCTGTGCGTGTTTGGGCGTGGGGGCAGGCACGGCATGATCGAGGGTGACGCACATCCGATCGGGAATTACCACCCGATCGAGGCCAATCGCCCTGAAAATCCGTGCAATTGCCGCAGTGTTATCGTGCGACAAAGCCACATCCGGCTTCGCATCGATCACTTGTCCAGCGATCGTCTGCGACAAGCCCGCAGCCCGCGCCAATGCTTTTTCTGCAAACGTGTAACCCATCCTTAACTTCTCCTGTCATTGCGAGGAGGCCGTCGGCCGACGAAGCAATCTCCTGCTTGAAAAACGAGATTGCTGCGCGCCTATCGGCGCTCGCAATGACGCACCGTTAGGCAGTCTCGCGCTTTAGTGAAATCCCATTCAACTGCGGGCGCGTCCCCGATGAATCAAGCCGCTGCACGATCGGTTGCGCTACCTTCGGCAAATTCAAGCGTGCCAAACCAAATTCTTTTTCGGCAATATCGATCAGCACTTGCTCCGGCGAAATGTCTGGCGATTGTTGATACACGCGCTGCTTAAACACCGCCGCGATGTCTTTGGCCGTCGCCTCATCGATTTCGAAATAGCGAATCTCTTTCAGGAAGTAGTGAATGATGTTCCAGCCCGACAACGGCCCCAGCAAGATTTCAGTTTCGCTGACACCAAACAGATCGAGCGGATGCGCTTCATACGTTGACGCATCATTCAACACCGCATTCTGATGCACGCCGGCCGTGTGCGTGCGATTCGTCAAACTCACCGGCTCTTTCGGCGGCACGAGCATCTTCAGTTTATCCGCCGCCGTCACATTGATCGGATACGAGCCGCGCAGATTGTAACCTTCGAGCTTGTCGAACTCACGCTCGATGTACAAGTTGAACAACAACGCCGTCATGCTCGTAATGCCCGATCGTTCTGCGATACCCAACAGCGTCGTGTTGATGTACCGCATGCCCGACTTCACAGCCTCTAACGAATTAATCAATGCGAAGCCGCGATCGTCGTGAAAGTGGCCTTCCAGATCAATCTGCGGATAACGTTCGCGCAACGCAGTAACGCGCCGAGCCACAACGCTGGGTGTCGCCACGCCGACCGTATCGGGCGTGCCAAACCGATCGACATACGGGGCAACCACGTCATACACGCGAAACAGATCATCCTCACGAGTGCGGAAAGCATCCTCGCCGCTGAAGCGCAGCACCAGCTGCGGATAGTTGCGGCGCACTTCGTCCAACAGCACTGCCGCTTTCTTCATAATCGTGTCGAGGTCGTTGCCGTGATTGTACGCGCGCGACTCGGCCGACGTGCCGATGTAGAAGTTCAGGCCATCCGCGCCCGCTTCAACCGCACTCTCGACATCACGCGGATGACAACGCACATGCGCCAGCAAAAATGTATAGCCTTTTTGCATGATCAAGCTATCGCGCACATCGCGCAGCGCCGACCAATCTTCGCGTTCCTGCGGGCTGACCAGCGGCGCGAACAGTTCGACGAACTTCACGCCGTAGATAATCAACGCGCGCAGAAGCTCTTCTTTGTCCGATCGGGTGAAGAAATACTTGTGGTGGTCGTGCAACAGCGAAGTCTGCTGACCATCGCGCAGCGTCGTGTCGATGATCTCCAACGCCCGCGGAAAATATTGGCTGAAACGGGGAGGTTCTACCATGTTGGTTTGTCGATTCTAGATTTCAGATTTTACGCATTACGCTTTACGCATTAGGCGGCTTCAACGCGCAAAACTTCACTCACAGCCTTGACCACTTTCTCCAGATCGCTCTTCTCAATCACCAGCGGCGGCAAAAAGCGCATCACGGTCAGGCCCGCTGGCAGGGCCAATACATTGTGCTTCATCAGTTCCTGCAAATAGGGCGTGACCTTCTGCTTCAACTCGATGCCGACCATCAAACCCAGGCCGCGCACTTCACGAATCAACGGTGATTTGATGTGCTTCAACTGATCGACAAACCACGCGCCCAATTCCGCGGCCCGATCGGCCAGGTGCTGCGTCTCGATGAAATCGATCGCGGCCAGCGACGCCGCGCACGCCAGCGGATTGCCGCCGAACGTCGAGCCATGCACCGCAGGTGGCAGCGCGCCGATGCGCTCGCCGATCAGCGTCGCGCCCATCGGCAGACCGCCCGCCATCGATTTAGCCAGGCACAAGAGATCGGGTTGCAGGCCATAATGCTGAAACGCAAACATCTTGCCCGTGCGGCCAAAGCCCGTCTGCACCTCATCAAGAATCAACAGCGCGCCACGCTCGCGGCACAGGTCTTGCGCCTTGCACAGAAATTCGCTCGTGCCCGGCCGCACCCCGCCTTCACCCTGCACCACTTCGATCAATACGGCGGCTGTCTTGAAATCGATCGCTTCTTCCAGTGCCGCCACATCGTTGTACGTGATGTGACTGAAATCAGGGACCAGCGGCTCAAACGGCTCGCGATACTTCTTTTCCCACGTCGCGGATAATGCGCCATACGTACGCCCGTGGAAGCCCCGCATCGCTGCGACGACGCCCGTGCGCTTGGTCGCCAAGCGCGCAAACTTGATCGCGGCCTCAACCGCCTCCGTGCCTGAGTTGGACAGGAACACCCGCGGCATGCCCGTAATCGAGGTGAGTTTCTGCTCCAACTCCGCGCGCCGATCGTTGTAAAACATCTCCGGGCAGGTGATCAGCGTCTGCGCCTGTTGGGCAATCGCCGCCGCCACCTGCGGATTCGCATGGCCCACATTCACCGAGCCTTGCCCGCCTACACAATCGATGTACTCGTTACCATCGCTGTCCCACACGTGCGCACCCGCGCCTCGCACCAACGCCATCGGTCGTTTGGTGTACACACCAGAGGTAAATTGATCTTCGATTTGTTGAATGGTCATGACTACCCCATTGGTGTCATTCCGAGCGAAGCGAGGAATCTCAAATTGACCAAGAGATTCTTCGCCGCCGTGCGGCTCAGAATGACACACTAAGAAATCACCGTACCCTTGCCCGCCAGTGCGCCCGCAATCGGCGCGTCGATGCGACCGTCCGCGAACACCACCTTCCCCACACCCAATTGCAGCGCCTCGCTCGCGCCCAGTACCTTCTTTTTCATGCGGCCTTCCGCGAAGTCCAGCGATTGCTCCACGCGCGCCTTATCGATATGCACAATCACCGTCGATTCATCGGGGAATTGGCGCATCAGGCCTGGCACATTCGACAGGATGATCAACTGTTCCGCATTGACCGCGCCTGCCACCATCGCCGCCGCGCGATCGGCATCCACATTCAGCGCATCCCCTTCGGGCGAAATCGCCAGTGGCGCGACGACGGGCACATAGCCTGCATCGAGTAACATGTTCAATATGCCGCTGTTCACCGTCTCGATCTTGCCCGTATAGTCATCGCGCAGGATGCGCTGCTTGCCGTTCTCGACGATGCGGATTGAATCCTTGCGCTTGGCGACCATCAACCGCCCATCGACGCCCGATAGGCCGAAGGCATTCACGCCCGCCTTCTGCAACTTCTCCACCAGAATCGTGTTGATTTTGCCCGACGTCACCATCGCAAAGATTTCCAGCGTCGCACGATCAGTATATCGGCTGGTGAAGCCCGACACCGCCGTGACAAATCGCGGCGGATGGCCCAACTGTTCCGAGATCGCATTCGTCTCGCCGGAGCCGCCATGCACCACGATCAACTTCTGTCCCGCCTTCACGTGAGCGGCCACATCCGCAATTACCGCGTCGATGTTGACCCCATTCGTCCCGCCAATCTTGATTACAATCATTTCGTGCATTCCTGTCCACTATCTCACGCAAAGCCGCCAAGTCACAAAGTAATTCTGGTTCTCTTCGCGCTCTTTGCGT
>JAGOBP010000277.1 GCA_017999195.1 Thermoflexales bacterium | reverse complement strand
TGATCGTGCCCCTGACGGTCAGCGCCGCCACCTACGTCGCCGATGACAAATCGTCACCCACCTCGGCCGAAACGCTTGGCCCCAATCTACTGTCCAACCCCGGTCTGGAAGGCAAGTACCTGCAACAATGCTCGCAAAAAACCGACAATCCGTGGGTGCCCGCTCCTACGCCGTGCGACCCGTCTGACTATGACTTTGTCAATCGCACGTTGTGGGCAACCGCGCAAGTGCCCGTCGGTTGGGCGGCGTGGTGGCGCGTGCCCAATGACGATCAGCACGACCCGAACTATTTCAACACCTTCCCCGCCTACTGCAACTTCGACCGAAAATCGACGCCGACCACCTGCGTGCCGTGGCACAATCCTGAATTCCGCGACACGATGGGCGGCCCGCAGGAAACCGGCCCGTCGCGCCGCATGGAAGGCGAGAATTCGCAGAAGTATTTCACCTTCTACACCGTGCATGACGCGGGCTTGTATCAGATCGTCAACAAGGGCTTCAAGAAGGGCGACCTGCTGCGCTTCTCGGCCTACATGATGGCCTGGTCCAGCACAGAAAACGATCCGTTCCATTCGGTCGGCCAGCAGAGCATGGGCATGCAAGTGGGCATCGATCCTTTCGGCGGCAATAATCCGTGGAGTCCCAGCATCGTCTGGTCGCCCGTGAAGGAAAGTTGGGATGTCTTCTCGCAGTTCACGGTGGAAGCGGTGGCGCAGGGCAACCTGGTCAGCGTGTGGACGCGCTCGAAGCCGGTGTACGCCATTCAGCACAACGATGTGTATGTGGACGCCACCAGCCTGAATGTGGTCTCCGGCAAGACCACTCCCAGACCGGCTGCGCCCAAGACCACCACCAAGGTCATCACGACCACGAAAGTCGTCACCGGCACAAACGGCATCACCCGCACAGTCATTGTGACCAGCACTGTCTCTGTGCCCGTTTCGACGGCCCTGGCGACAACCCAGCGGGTGGTCACCTCAACCAAAGTGGTCACCGGCACAAACGGCATCACCCGCACGGTCACTGTGACCAGCACCGTCTCCGTGCCCGCCAGTAAACCCACCACGCCCGTCAGCAGCACGCAGACCATTCCTGTCAGCGGCACGTACACGGTGGTACGCGGTGATACGCTCATCGCCATTGCGCGGCGCTTCGGCATTTTGCCGTGGTGGCGGCTGGGCGAGATGAACAACATTCCTTCGCCCTACAACATTGAAGTGGGGCAAGTGCTTAAACTGAAGTAGACCCATCGACGCGGGCGGCCATGCCCGTGACAGCCAGAGGTAATGAAAACCTCCGAGACGTTCTGCGTCTCGGAGGTTTTTGTTAGTACCTCACCTCACGCAGAAACGGCATCCCTATGCCGTTTTCGCAGGGCGGACATGGGGATGTCCGCCTACAGAGTGCGTAAGGGTGAGTTAGTGCGAGCGCAGTGCGCTGTCCAGCGGCTCAATTCGCAAGCGTCAAACGCTTGGCCTGCCAGACTTCATAGTATTGAGAACTATCCACCTTGAGATAGTTGTCCAGAAACGCCCGCTGAAATTCAGGGCTGAACAGCGGCGGCCGATCATCGAACCAACTATTACGCAAACTAAACGGCACGGACGCGCGCGGAATCAGCCAGATGTCATATTGTTGAGTCTCAAAAACGGCCAGCGTGGCCGCCGGAATTTCAACCCCCACGCCCTGCATGTCCATCATGGCCTGTGAGTCAAGCAGGTACTCGGTGTCGCCAGCATATAACCAGGGGCGGAAATAGGTCGTTCGGTCGGTGGCAACATCGCCATAGCCCATTTGAAGCGTATACGCCGCATACTGCGCCTTCAACGCGAGCAGATCCGTTTGAATATCACGTTCATCGGGCAGAATGAAATCGTAGAAACCGATCTGAATTTGCCCAATGATCAGCGTCGCGGCGGCGGCGATGATCCACGCGGGCAGGAGCGTCGACCGTGCCAGCGTCTTCAGCGCCGGCCACCACGCGGCCGGTCGAATCTGAGGCGGGACGGTCAGGTACAGATCAGCCGTCAGATACACTAAGATCGGAATAAAGGGAATAAGATGATACTCGCCCGCTGCCGGATGTGCGCCGATGACAATGACGACTAATACTCCGACAAAACTTGAGACAACAGGCAAAAATGTGGCGAACTTCTGCTGCCGATCGAACTCGCGCGCGACAACGGCCATCAACGCCAGACCGGGCAAAAAGACCAGCAAAAGGCCATATTCCAGATTGCGCCACAACAACATCGAGGACAGGGGCAAGCTGCCCACATCCGTAAACCACATCACATAGTTCGCCAGCGAAATCGATTGCGGAAAAAGCGCGAAGGGCAGACCGATCCAGACAGCAGACAACACAACGGGCAGGAGGCACGCCCGCCAACCCTGACGGCTGATCAGCATCACCAGAATCGGCACGAAGTAGATCGGCGCGTGCGCCTTGGCATTGGCGGCCACGCCGATCGCCAGACTGAGAATCAGCCAGCCCAGCCACTTGCGCCGGATCAAAACTGCGGCCAGGCCCAGGCTGGTGCAACAGAACAACAACGCATCCGATTTGTTCCAGTAAGTGTAATGCTCAAACCACAGGGCCAGCGTGGCGATCAACCCCAACCCGATAACGGCGACCCGGCCACCAAACGATCGGCGCAGCGCCAGATAACAGGCCGCCAACGCGGCCAAGCCCCAGACCACACCCAGGAGTTTACTCGCCAGAATGGGATTATCCAGCAGCGACACCGCCATGGCATTGCCGATAAACACCGATGGGCCATACAATAAGCTAAAGCGCGGCGTGGCATCCGGCGCGTGATAAATCTGCCGCCCGTGCGTCAACTGTTGCGCGATGACCGTCACCGATGATTCAACCGGGTTCCAATAACCGGGCTTCAGCAGATAAACAAGCATCAACCCGACATACACCGCCACGACCAGAATGGCCGCCCAGCGAATGAATCTTTCTGGCCGGAGGCCCGGCCACACGCCGCGCGTCCGAAAGATTTTGTGTCTGAGCCAGACCAGGCCCACGACCACCAGAAAAATCAGGGCGGGGTGTTGAATTGCGTCCAGGATCATGCCACATTACTCACTGGCCGCATCAGGGGCAACTTTGCGGGGATAACGTGACGGCCATAAGCATTTGAACGTCCAATAGGCGGTCAGTATCATTACCACGGTACGGCTGATGATGGCAATGGTCAGCAGCAGATCAGATTGCAACGCATTGCTAATGGGCCATTCCAGAAAGACACTGCCGGTCAGCAGCAATACCAGCGTCAGGCCGCGTCGATCCGGGAACGACAGCAGCATGAACGGCATGATCAGCGTCGCCCACTGCGGACTCCAGCCCTTGGACCACAAATGAAAGATCATCAGCGTCAGGGTGCTGAACCAGAGAAACCGCTTGGGATCAAGCGGCTCGATCGGGCGGAAGAACAACCAGAGATACAACGCCGCAAACGCGATCAAGATCATGCCGGCGGGCAGACGCGCGGGTTGGCCGTAGATCTTTGTCGCCAGATCCAACTGCGTGCGCGTGGGCACATCACCCACCACCCCCACGCCGCCGTTGCCGTCGATGAGCGCCCACGGCGTGGCGTACGACGCGCGCGCCCACAGGCCGGACACCGACGCAGCGATCCACGGTGTGCCGCCCAGCGCCACAAACGGCGCAAAAACCAGCGCGATCACAATCGCCACACTCAATCCGTAACGCGCCAGCGCAGGCCACTGCGGCCACAGCCAGCGCCCGATCGCGCCCAGCAGAAAGATCGGCGTGAACTTGGTCATGATGCCCAGCGCCACCGCCACCGCCGAACGCGTTCGGCGGCCCGTCAAAAACCACTCGGCGGCCAGCAGCGTAAAAAAGGTCACGTTAGACGTTTGATTGGTGTTCCAATAAAACAGCGGCACGCTCAACGTGGCATAGACCCAGCCCAGCCAGTTGGCGTGCTCGGCACCCCACACGCGCTGCGCCAAACGCTGCAGCAAGATCAACACGCCCACATCAAACGCCAGCAAGATCACGCCCAGCACGCGCGCGAAGAATTGATAGGTGAACGAAGCCAGATCGCCGGGCGGCAGGATCGATCGGGTTAGCGTATAGGCCAATTGCGTGGTGTAGTTCAACAGCGGCGGATATTCGGACCAGCTGTTGATATAGGGAAAGTAACCTGAATCAGACAGTTGGGCGGTGCGATAAAAATGCTGATAGTCGGAGAAGGCGTTGAGCAAACCCTGGGGCGTGTAGAAGAACAGCACCGTCAGGCGCAAGACCACAAACAGGATGACAATCGTCTTGAGTTGCGAGGTCGAACCGTGGTTCATGCGCGGATTATACCGGATTTCACCACCATCGAGAACACTGTGTCGCAGAGATTTTGGGACGCGGATGAACGCCGATGAACGCGGATAAGATCAAACCAGCGCAATTTAGCGTGCATCTGCGTCCGACATTTTGGGCAACCACATCGCCATCAAGCCCGCTGCGATCAGCGCCATGCCGCCGCCGAAGACAAAGGGCGCGCTCGGCCCGAAGCCCGGCCACGTGCCCACGCCCTGCCACAAGATACCCGCGATGACGGAGGCCGGAAAGGCCAGCAGCCCGATCACGGCGTTGTACGTGCCGTAAGCCGTGCCGCGTAATTCACTCGGCACGAGGTCGGCAATCAGCGCATTGGCTGTGCTGTAGGCCAACCCATAAAACGCGCCATAGATCGCATACAAGGCCCAGATTTGCCACGCAGCCTGTGCGATGGCGAACCCTAGATAAATGACCGCGTAGATCAGCCAGCCCGCCACGATGACCTTGCGTCGCCCGATGCGATCCGACAAGCGCCCAGCGGGCGTGGACACCAACGAGTACACCAGGTTGAACGTCGCCAGCATGCCCAGCACGCCCAACACATCCAGGCCGCGTTCTTGCGCGCGCAGCACCAAAAACGCATCGGACGAGTTGCCCAGCGTAAACACGCCCACAATCGCGATGAACGTCATGTACGGCTTGCCCAATGCTTTGAACGCAAACTTGGGCGCGGCGCGCTGCGACGTGATGGGCACTTCTTTGGCGATGAGCATCAACGACACCACAGCCAAGATCGCCGGGATGATGCTCACCAACACGATCGTGCGGAACGTGCCTTCGCCCAACAGCACGCTATTCGATTGCGCCAACCACACGATCAAGATCGCAATGAGGATGCCGAACATCGCGCCCAACGTGTCGGCGGCGCGATGGAAACCAAAGGCGAAGCCACGCTGATCGGGTGCGATGGAATCCGCGACGAGCGCATCGCGCGGAGCAGTTCTTAGGCCCTTGCCCACCCGATCGACCCACCGCACCCCCGCGATGGCTTCCCAGGACGCGGCGATGTAGAAGAACGGTTTGCTCAACGCGGACAGGCCATAGCCCAACACCGCCAGCCATTTGCGCGCGCGCAACTTATCGGACAGCCAGCCGGAGAAGAGTTTCAGCAGACTGGCGGTCGCTTCGGCCACACCCTCGATCACGCCGATGAGGTTGGTCTTGATGCCCAGCACATTGGCTAGAAACAGCGGCAGAATGTTGACGACCATCTCGCTGGACACGTCCATGAAGAAGCTGGTCAAACTCACGGCCCACACGTTGCGGGGCAGGTCGCGAATGGAGGGGCGTTGCGGTTTGTCTTGGGGCATGAAGTTCCTTCAGGCACAGTAATTGGTAACGGGTCGATCGGTAACTGGTTAACCGATCACCCGTTGACCTATTAGCCAATCAACTCATCCCGCCGCCGCCGATACTCGATGATGGGGCTGTCGCCCTGAACCAACTTCTCGCCCATGCGCAGGCTGGCGCGCTTGGGCTCTTGCGTGATCACCACGCGCTTGTCCTGCCGCTCGATGATCAGATTGGCGGCCGTGCCCACCCAGTTGAACACAT
>JAGOBP010000276.1 GCA_017999195.1 Thermoflexales bacterium | reverse complement strand
CGTCGAAGTCGCCGCCCGCGACTACTTGCCCGGCGGTGTAGGTGAGAATGGAGAAGCTATCCCAGAACGACAAGTAGCGCATATCGGACGCGGAAAAGCCCACGTGATATTTTTGATTCGCTGGCAGACTGGACGCAGTGGTGAATTGGTATTGGCCGATCTCATCGGTTGTCGTGAATATGCGATTCAGCGACGAGCATGTCCATGAAGCGTTCTGATAGTCACAGCGCCATAAGGCAACCTGCGTGTTGGTCACCGGCGTCCCTTGATACGTGATTCGTCCATAGATGCCAGCCGGTGGCCGGGAATAGAAATTACTGATGAGCGGTAGATGCGCCGTATAGGCCGGAGTAAAAGTAATGTCGGCAGTCTGGCGCAATTCCAGCCAGCGCGTCTCGTTGAAGGCGGGGCGACTGTGAGCCGTGTTGAGCGGTTCGCTGGCGTAGGCGTTGAAGTTGGGGGTTAGCAACAGCGCTATGGCGGCCAATAGACTGCCGACAAACAGGATCAACCAACCCAGTCGTTGCGTGTGCATGTTTCACTCCGGAGTGAAGATTGAGATCGATTTGAGCTAGGCAGTGGCGGCTCGCCGCTTTATAGTACGACCGGGCGATGGGTGCGTCAATACGCAAGGGTACTTATTTTCCAGCAATTCTCAATTTGGCATCTGGCGATTGCGCCCAGCGGCCCGCCGTGGCTGTGCCACGGGCACGGGCAAATCGCGCCTGAGGGGCGTTCCGCCGATCGTCGGCCTGCGCCGACGAAGCCTCGTCCACGGAGGTGGACGTTCAGCCAACGGCTCTCAAGGTGCGACTTTCAGTCGCCAGCCCATTGCGATAAGTCAAAATCAGAATTGCTGGTGCGTTGGGTGCGGATGAGTTTTGCGTTCGGTCGTGTTGCCAACTTATCCGCATCCACAGATTAGCCTGCGCGATGACGAATCTACCGCTCCCGCTGAACGTCAATGGTGGCCTTCAGATAACGGCACATCGTCGGGCGGTCGCGGCGCGTTGGGTGCGGATTAGTTTTGAATCTGGCCGCACTCACTCCGGCGAGGTTGAGCGCGGCGCCACAATGAGTTGTGCAGATTCATACTGTAATTTCTCCACTGATCCAACCCTCAATCAGAAGGCTCACCGAGTCAGCCTTCCAAACGTACTCGTTGCTTATCGGATAGTAGGCAAAGACCCCGTGCTTGTTTTGCAGTAACCCAAACTCAATTCCATCGACACCTGGCCCACCGATGCAGAGCCAACCTCTGCCCGCATCGTACTGATACTCTTGGCGTGGGCGAATTGTCCAACATCGTTCCAACTCGGAATAGAACCCTTCCGAAGGAGCATCACAGTCGAAGCCTGTAGGTAGTGCATTCATGTCGCTCCCTGTTACACTCCGTGCCAGATTGCTCGATAGGCTGAGTATAATCATCTCCCCGGCGGGCGTCAACGCGGTGGGGCTTATGCCTCATCCCTGCGTAGCACCCCTTCTCCATTCGACGGCTTTTGTCGAGAACGGGAGTAGCTGCGCCCCCTCTCCCAAAATCACGCTTCTGATTTCGGGAGAGGGGGTTGGGGGGTGAGGCGATACACTCGCGCCTCCCATGGTCGCAGCACAGATCCATCGGGCGGGCCGGGCTCGATCGGGTAGTTGCCGATCACCGCTTCGTATGTGGCATTGATCAAATCCGTAGGCAATTCACATACTGGCGTTTCGCGCGAGAAATTCAGCATCACCAGCAGTCGTTCGTCCTGCCACGTGCGCGTGAAGGCAAAGATATGCGGATGATCGGCCAGTATCAATTCGGTGCGGCCGTGCACGATGACGGGCTGCTCTTTGCGCAGTTGAATCAAGCGCTGGTAATAGTAGAAGATCGAATCGGGGTCGGCCAGTGCTTGCTCCGCGTTGATGCGGGTGTAGTTGGGATTCACCTTGATCCACGGCGTGCCGGTGGTGAAGCCCGCGTTCGCCGCCGCGCTCCACTGCATGGGCGTGCGGGCATTATCGCGGCTCTTGACGCGCAGCATCTTCAGGACGACGTGCGGATCGAGGCCGCGCTCGTCCACGAATTCGCGATACATATTCAGGCTTTCCACATCCCGATAGTCCGCGATGCCATCAAAGGCCACGTTGGTCATGCCCAACTCTTCGCCCTGATAAATATAGGGCGTGCCTTGCATCAGATGCGTAAACGTCGCCAGCAACTTGGCCGACTGTACGCGATATTCGCCGTCGTCGCCGAAGCGCGACACCGCGCGCGGATGATCGTGATTGGACAGATACGAACTGTTCCAGCCCCGATTGGCCAGCCCCGTTTGCCAGCGCATCGTCACATCCTTCAGGTCGCGCAGGCTTAACGGCTTTACAAACCACTTGGGCTTGCCGGGCGCAGTGTCCAACTCCATGTGCTCAAACTCAAACAACATGCTCAGACAGCCTGTGTCGGGATGCGTGACCAGGCTGGCATAATCGGGCGTCATCAGCGGCGTTTCGCCCACCGTGATCAGATCGTATTTCGATAAGACCTCGCGTTTCATCTCATGCAAAAATTCCAGCAAACGCGGCCCATTGATGAAGTACCGCCCGCCAAATTGATAGCGGCTGTCGGCGTCCTCGATCGGCACACTCGGCAAACCGGGCACTTTAGAGATCATGTTGATCACGTCCATGCGGAAGCCGTCGACGCCTTGCTTCAGCCACCAGTGCATCAGGTCGTAGACCTCGGCGCGGACTTTGGGAATCTCCCAGTTTAGATCAGGCTGTTTCTTGGTGAAGAGATGCAGATAGTATTCGCCCGTGGTTTCATCGAACTGCCACGCCGAGCCGCTGAAGAACGAGGCCCAGTTATTGGGTTCGCCGCCGTTCTGCGGTTCGCGCCAGATATAGTAATCGCGATACGGATTGTCCTTGGACTTGCGCGACTGAATAAACCACGGATGCTCATCGGAGGTGTGATTGACTACCAAATCCATCACCAACTTGATGCCGCGTTGATGCAGTCCGTCGATCATCTCGCGCCAATCGGCCAGCGTGCCAAACTCGGTCATGATGTCGCGATAGTCGCTGATGTCATAGCCGTTGTCGTCGTTGGGCGACTTGTACACGGGCGACAGCCAGACCACATCCACGCCCAGGCGTTGCAGATAATCCAGCCGTTGAATGATGCCGCGCAAGTCGCCGATGCCGTCACCATTGCCGTCATTGAAACTGCGCGGATAAATTTGATACACCACACTAGTCTGCCACCACGGTTGAGACATCGATCACCTCTCGATTGATTTGTCATGCCCGAAAGATCGCGCAGCGGTCGGCAGCCCTATGCGGCTGCGTCAATCTGCTATAATGCGATCCACGGATTTTTCTCGGCTTAAACCGGCCATAAATCCGGCAAGTCACTCGCAGCACACACCAACATTCCAGGGAGGAAGCATGAAGCAGAGTCTTGTCGTATTGATGTGTCTCGCCGCGATCATCGCCGCGTGCGGAGGCGGCGCACCCGCCTCGCCCGTGCCCGATGCCAATGCCTTGTCGACCCAGGTCGCGGGCAGCATCTTTGCCACGCAGACCGCTGCCGCGCCCAACGATGCCCCTAAAGCCACCTCTGCGCCGAAGCCTACTGCCGAGCCAAAAGCAACCGACGCTCCTAAGGCCACCGACGTTCCAGCGGCTAAGCCTACGCCCAAGACCGCGGGAGCCTTAAGCGCGACCTCCTTTGGCGACATCGTCTTTGCCACCAGCGTGCTGCTGGACAACGAGACGCCTGTCGATGTCCGCGAGACTTTTCCAGAAGGCGTCACGCTGATCCATGCGGTCTTCTCGGGCAAGGGCCTGAAGACCGGCGATACCTGGCGTAGCGAATGGCTGTTGGACGGTGAACTTCAGCCTGATCTCACGGGCGATCACGAATGGGACGCCAAGGCCGCGGGCGGGCGGGGCGTGTGGTGGATCACCATCTTCAACGATAGCAGCATTTCCCCCGGCGAATGGCAGTTGAACTTATATGTCGGCGATCAACTGTTGCAATCCGGCACGTTTACCGTCGAGCCGTATGCTGCGGGTGAACCCACCTTCGGCCCGATCGTGTTTGCACCGGACGTGACCCAGGACGACCAACCGATCGATCCGGCGGATATTAGCGATCCCGTCCTGCCCGCGGGCACCAAGAGCGCCTATGCCTTCTTCAGCGGCATTAACATGGCGTCCGGTACCGAATGGACTTCGCAGTGGTTCTACAATGATGAACCCGCCACCGATCCCAAACCGCACACCTGGGATCTGGGCGAAACCGAGCAAAACTGGATCAGTTTCTTCAACACCGATGATTCGCCGCTGGAAGCCGGTATCTACGAATTGCGCCTGAGTGTCGGCGATAAATTGGTCAACTTGAGTACCTTCATCGTACCAGAAAAGTAGTCCGCGCCTAACGCGCCACTTTGAAAGCATCCTGAGCGGAGCAGCGCGCTTTTTCGCTGCGTAGTCGAAGGACGCGGGTACGCCACACATCCTGGCGTCTTCTTCATACCGCACCCTTCGACTGCGTTCTGCAAAAAGCGTGCAGAACTTCGCTCAGGATGCTTGATTCGCTGATTCGATACTATTCGTTGACACGCTTCAACCACTTCAACTGCTCCGCCACCTGATACGTATCTCCGCCCTCGTGATGATTGTACGCCCACTCGATGATCTGGCGCGGCCCGGCGTAATGATTGTAGGCCGCAAACACGGTGCGCGGCGGGCAAACCTCATCCATCAAACCCACGGAGAATAACGCCGGAGCAGTCGCCCGTGCGGCGAAGTTCACCCCATCGAAATAGGCCAGCGTATTGAACACCGTCTCGATTTGCGTGCGATGCACTTTGCAATAGTTGGTGATTTCCAAATAAGGCTGCGCATCCGTGATTTCCGTCGCCGTGCGATAGTGGCACAGGAATGGCACATCCGGCATCACGGCGAATAGATTCGGCACGAGGCCGCTCACGGCCACGCTGATGCCGCCGCCTTGACTGCCGCCGCGCACCGCGATGCGGGCCGCATCCACACTGTCGAATGATCGCGCCGCTTCGATGGCGCGCACCGCATCCACGAACACGCGCCGATAGTAATACGTCTGCGGCTTCAAGATACCGCGCGTCATGAAGCCCGGATGCTGCGGATTGGAGCCGCCTTCTTCCACATCGGGCGTATCGCCGCTGCGCCACGTGCTGCCCTGGCCGCGCGTATCCATGATGAAGTGCGCGTAACCCGCTGTCGCCCACGTCAGCCAATCGATGGGCAGGCCGCGCCCGCCGCCATAGCCGATGTATTCCACCACGCACGGCAACCGGCCCGATCGATTTTTCGGCACATTCAGCCAGCCCTTGATCGGCTGTCCGCCGTAGCCGTTGAATGTCACATCGAACGTGTCGATCAAAGCCAAACCGTTGTCGATTTGGACAAAGGTCGGATTCAGATCAAACGCTTTGGCTTCGCGCAGCGTCTGCACCCAGAATGAATCGAAATCGGGCGGCTCAATTCGATCGGGTTTGTAGGCGCGCAATTGTTCGATCGGTAGATCAAAGAACATCGTAACCTCCAGTAGGATATGGATCAACGCTCCGGCGGGCGGAGCACCATTATGCAGGATAACAAAATCAGCGAATCTATGTGCCTCGATTCGCTGATTTGCTTTATCGCTGACTCGCCTGATCGCTGATGTTTACGCCGTGACTTTGTGGATGTGATCGGCGATACGCTCCAGACCCTGTGAAAAGTCCGAATACGGATCACGTCGATAGAAGGGCGGGGCGGGATTCAAGCGCGGATCGCGTTCCATCTCGCCCACCAGAATGTGGCCTTGCAACGGCGCACCCAATATCACTTCGATCTGTTCCGGTGTAGACGGTCCAGCTGCAGGATAGTGATTGAGCATGAACCAGACAACACTGTCC
>JAGOBP010000275.1 GCA_017999195.1 Thermoflexales bacterium | reverse complement strand
GTGTCGGACTGTTGGTCGCGCCGTCAATCACCGTGAAGTACTCTGGCCCGTTGTAACAGGCGACATAGATCTTGTTCGTCACCACATTCACCGCCACCGCGGTCGGGGTTGTTCCAGTTTGGACGGTCGCCGTGACGTTGGTGGTCCCGTCAATCACCGTCACAGACCTGTGGGCAGTATTGGCGACATAGACTTTATTCGTCACCGGGTTCACCGCCAGGGCCGTCGGGCCTCTAAAGCCAACGAGGTTGGTTGCGCCGTTGGTCGCGCCGTCGATCACCGTAACGGTGTTGCTGTCCTGGTTGGCGACATAGACTTTGTTCGTCACCGGGTTCACCGCGACAGCCATCGGGGTTGTGCCGACCGTTACGGTGTCCGTCGCGTTGGTCGCACCGTCGATCACCGTGACGGTGTTGCTGCCCTGGTTGACGACATAGACCTTATTCGTCACCGGATTCACCGCCACGGCGTAGGGGTTCAGCCCGGCGGTGATGGTCGTCAGGGCAGTATCGGCGCGTGGCGCGGCGCGGGCGGGCGCGACGGTGCTCACGAGGCTGCTGACCGCCAGCAGCAGGGCCAGAAAAAGTTGTCCAGACTTCACGCAGAAACGACGGGGATTCATGACGACTCCTTGCACGCATCAAGATAGTTTGATCGATCTTCCCGGCCAGTGTACCACCCGATCGTCCACACAACGTCCACAGATCGTTGCTCGGCCGCTGAACATCACTCAGCGGGCACATCGTATCCGGTTTCACCCCAGCCACGTTGATCCAGAATACCGCACCGGGCAAGCCCGGTGAAGTGACAAACGGCGGCATTTGCCGGGAACGGAAGCCCCTTTGACCACGATGAATTGATGGAACGGGCGGGAATAACGGTGGTTGGCGATTACAGAGATGGGCGAATGTCGTCAGCGAGCGGCATCGACGGCGTGATATTCGACTCGAAATGAGGGGAGAGAAAACAAAAGTCTTCCTGCTCAGCACAGAAAGACTGGGTGGGAAGTTACTGACCTGGCGGGCATCGGACACTCAGCATGATCCACCCACACATCACGCTCAATTTCCTTATCGTGCGAGTTTTTCGGCCGACAACCAGCACTCCGCACGATAGCGACTTCCGCCCGATCAATCGATTCTTGCACAACAACACCGATTAAACCATGAGCTGGTCCGGCCAACCAACGAAATGAAACGGGGCGGCTCAGTGAGCCGCCCCGGGGTTGTGTTAGGCCACTTTGAGTTTCTTGAAGTCCTGCACTTGGCCGCGAATGGCCCGCTCGGTGGGCAGCCGCTCGATGCTGGACGCGCCGAAAAAGCCCTGAATCCCCGACATTCTGAGCAATGCCTTGCCCACTTGCTCCGGCTCGTCAAAGGGGCCGCCGTGACAAATGACGATGAGGTCTTGGCGTACGCTGCGTCCCGCCTCTGCGATCTGCATGACGCGCTCGATGGCCTCGTCCAACGTCAAGGCCACGCCCGCACCGATGGTACCCGCCGTTGTCAGGCCGACGTGCGCCACCAGTTGATCGGCTCCCGCCTGCGCCATCGCTTTGGCTTGATCAACATCGAACACGTACGGCGATGTGAACAGATCGATTTCGTGCGCCAGCCGGATCATCTCGATCTCTTTGTCGTAGCCCATCCCGGTCGCTTCGAGGTTGGCGCGGAAGTTGCCGTCGATCAAGCCGACCGTCGGGAAGTTCTGCACGCCGCTGAAGCCGATGTCGCGCAGTTGCTTCAGGAACACCGGCATCAAGCGGAACGGATCAGTGCCGTTGACGCCCGCCAGCACCGGCACGTTCTTCACAACAGGCAGCACCTCGTTCGCCATCTCGACCACGATGCCATTGGCATCGCCGTACGACAACAAGCCCGCCAGCGAGCCACGGCCCGCCATACGATAGCGCCCGCTGTTATAGATGATGATGAGGTCGCAGCCGCCCGCCTCGGCCATCTTGGCCGAAATGCCGGTGCCAGCGCCGCAGCCCACGATCGGCTGGCGCGCGTCGATCTGCGCTTGCAAGCGCTTTAACATTTCTGCACGTGAAACGGACATGATTGTTTCTCCTTGAGAGAGGTTAGCGTTTGAGCAAATCCAGCAGCGTCTCGGCAACTTTGCCGGAGAATTCAGGCTCGTTGATATTGGCCTCGACTTCGATCACGGGGATGCCGGGCTTCAAGTTGCGCTTGATCGCATCGTAACACGCCCGATCGGCTGCCGGGTCCCAGAAGCGATCACCTTCGCTATCGAGCATGGACACGCCCTTGAGCGGAATCAAAATCGCCACAGGCGCCGTGGCCGCATTCGCCGCCGCCGCCAGCATCTCGCCCATCTTCACATTCTCTTCGATGTTAGTGCGCAGCAGGGTCACATTGGGATTCCATTGATACAGGTTGCGGCTCTTATATTTTTCGGGCACGGTGTCGATGCCCCAGAAGTTCGCCATATCCACGCAGCCCGGCACGATCACGGCGGGGATACCGGCCTTGGAGGCCGCCACACACCGATCGGGTCCGGCGCTGAACACGCCTCCACACACTTCATCGGCGAGTTCCGTCGTCGTGATATCGAGCGAGCCTGCGATCAATCCATCGGCGATCAAACTCTCCATTGTCTTGCCGCCCGTGCCGGTCGCGTGGAAGACCAGCACCTCGTAACCGTGCTGCTCCAAAATGCCGCGCGCGTGATCGACGGCTTTGGTGGTGTTGCCAAACATCGAGGCGGCGATCAACGGCTTGTCGGCGCTGGCAGCGGGCCGGGGTGTATTGACCATGCCCGCAATCGCGCCCGCGGCGTTGCTGTAGATGACGCGGCTGATGCGATTGAACCCGGCCACATCAACGATGGACGGCATGAAGGTAATGTCTTTCGCGCCCGTGTACGACGACACATCGCCGCCGCCGACGGTGGAGACCATCACCTTGGGCACGCCGACGGGCAAGGTGCGCATCGCCGCGGTCGCGATCGAGGTGCCGCCGCTGCCACCCATGCCCAGGATGCCATCGAGTTGGCCGTCGTCGTACAACTTGCGCACGACTACGGCCAGACCGTTCGCCATCGTCTTCATGGCTTCATCTTTGTGCTGGCCGGACGCGAGGTGTGCCAGGTCACCGCCGCCCGCCGCGGCCACTTCGGCGCGCGTGATGTCGGGCTTGAAGGCCGGCTCACCCAGCACGCCAAAATCGATGACCACCGTTTTCAAGCCTTGTTGCTCGATGATGTCTTTCGCAAAAGCGAATTCCTGCCCCTTGGTATCCAGGGCACCAACCAGCACAACCGTTTTCGACATCGCATAACCTCCTGAGGGTAGGGAGTGGGGAATATGCTGCGTAGTCTCAAACTAGTTTACCACGACCCGTCAAGCGTAAGCCAATCGTGCGGCCTCCATCACCGTCATCAGCGGCACATGATGTTGTGCAGCCGCGCGTCGGCAATCTTCGTATTCCGGCACAGCGCGATTGATCTGCTCCCATCGCACGACCTTCACGCGGATCGATCCATAGGGCGTGTCCACTGTCTCGATCGAACGCGGCATGATATACCCCCAAGAAAGTGGACTCGGAGTTAAAGCATAGTACACTCGCTTGAGGAATCTGATGCGCCTGAGAGGGTGGGGATGTTGGTTAAGACTGAGGCGGCTTGCTTCATCGACCGAACACAGGCGACTGGCAAGCCAAATGAGCGTGACGCTGAAAAACGAAAAAGTCTTCCTGCTCAACACAGAGAGACTTTACTTAAAGTTACAGACCCGACGGGCGTCGGACACGTAGGTGACAATCACTTCTAAACCGCTCAAAGCGCCCTGCCCGACCGCCTTACACCCCCGATATTAGCCCGACTACTCCCCCAGAGCAAGCCCAGCGCCGAATTGTTTCCTTAATTTTTTTTGGATCACCCACCTACCGTAGGCCGACTTCAAGCTCAGCCGTAATCACATTTCTTCAGAATTGAGCCGGTCTTCGACTTTTTCAACTTCGCTCAACAGCAGGGCCAGATCGGACAAGATTGAGGATAGGCCAGCAATACCGCTCTCAGGTAAGCAGTCTGCCCGGGAGCGGCACTGCAACGCACTTGATCAGCGCCGCACGAGCGGCAGATACACCGCCCGCGTGCCTAGCGTCAACTCGGCGCTCCTGGGCGACTCAACCCCGGCGTCGCTGACGGCCGTCACCGCGTACCGATAGACCCGCCCCACCTGGACGGTTTTGTCCTGGAACCAGGTCACGGTGGTATCACCCAGTTTCGTCAACGTCCCGGTGCCTTCGGCGCGATACACGCGATAGTGACTCATGGCCGGACCGCTCACCGGCTGCCACGCCAGCCCCAAACGCTGGTTAAGCACATTGACCGCACCGGCCAGGTCGGTGGGCGTCGCGGGCACGCCGATCACGGCGGTGGCTTCATTGTTCGCGCCAGCCACGTCGTCATCGATCGGCGGACTGACACGCGCGGTCAGCCGATGGTAGCCGGAAGTGGCGCGCCATGTGCCAGCCAACGCGGCCGTGCCATTGAACATCAGCCCGATCGGAATGGTGCCGCTCATCAGTTCTTGTTCTTCAACCGTATCGGCATCCAGGATCAGCCGCACCGTCACCGCCTGGTGAGTGCGGGCCAGACCCAGATTACGCACCGTCACGCTGATCGGCACGAGCGTTCCCGAGAGCGGCAGCGTCTGCGTAAAGACGATATCTTCAACCGCCACCGACAGATCGGGCAAAACCGGCAGTTGCGTGGCCAGGACTTCATCGCCGGGCAAGCTGACATTACGCAAGTTCGCGCCTGCCGCCCGCGCGCTGGCCGCCGCCCCGCCCAGGTTGTAGACCCCCAACGTAATGAGCGACGGTTGGCCCGCGCTCGATTGCGATGGTTTGAGCGCGACGGCATCATGCATCCAGCTATTGCCGCCCGTCAGCAGTCCGGCCGTGATGGCCTGGCTGGCGTCAGCGCGATTCCCGGCGAATTGCAGATCTACCACGGCCGCCATCGCCACGCCGTTATACTCGGTGGTGCCTGGCTCGCCAAATCCCCGGTAGACGATAGCCGCTTGTTGTTCCGGCAGCATCACCACGCGCGGGCGCTCAACGCCGCGCACACTGAGGACGGTGTGCGCGGCCCAGTCGCCGCTGGCGGGCTTGACGGCATAGCCCAGATAGTTGTTGTTTCCCAGGCCGGTGTTCGACACACCATCGCGATCATGCAGGTAAAGCGCATAGGCCAGCATGGGGCGATCCTGATCATCCAGCGCGATGGAGGGCATTAGCGCGCCCGTTGGCAAACCGTCCGGCTGTACGTCTGTTGTCCACACATCCGTGGCTGGATTCCAGGTAGCGATGACCAGGTGGCGCAGGTCGTTGTTATTGAACGGGCTGTCGCCGGTGGGCGTCGATTGAACTCCGCCTTGCCGCACCCACACGGCGGTCGCCTTGCCCGTGCTATCGAAGGCCAGGCTCACCTCGGCATCCGTTTCGCCAATCATGGGGGTACTCAGCGCCTTCACCGGCGACCAGGTGTTGGTGTTGGCATTAAACCAACTGTATTCAAGCGTCCAATACTTCAGCGTGTCGTCGGGCGATTGGTCGCGCACCCAGGCGGCCAGCACGCGATTGTGGTAGGGGTCACCGGCGAGCGTTACACGTCCGCGCGGATCGCCGCCGCCGCTGGCGAGTTTGGCCGGTGCGCTCCAGGCGCTGCCATTCCAGACGGTATACGAGATGGTTTGAGTGGCAAGTTGCTGGCTGACCTGACTCCACGTCACAGGTTGAGTGGCATTGGGCGAGTTAGCCGCAAAGACCGCCACCGCCTTACCGTAACCGGCAAAGGCAATCGCCGGATCAGTGACCAGAATTGAAGCGTTATCGACGACGGGAGTTTGTGCGCCCCAGCTGGCCCCGTCAAAATAGACCGAGTACAGCGCGCCCTGATTCTGTTGTGGGTGATTGCTCGTATCGTGGACCCACGCACCCAGGAC
>JAGOBP010000274.1 GCA_017999195.1 Thermoflexales bacterium | reverse complement strand
GGATCGCCGCCCCAGCCCCAGATGGCTAGATCGTAATCGCCAACGCCGGTCGTCGCGGCCGTGAGACTTGCGCCATCCACTGCGGCGGGCGTCGCTTTGATACCGATCTCTTTGAGCCAGCCCGCGATCAGATCGGCGACGCGCGGATATTCGGCGGAGTCGGCCGCGAATTGCAGGCGCATTTCCAGGCGGCGGCCGTCTTTCGCGCGAATGCCGTCGGCCTCTTTCGCATAACCAGCGTCATCGAGCAGTTGATTGGCCGTGGCTAAATTGAATTCAACATCCTTCACGTTGGGATTGTGCCAGAAGCCGCCACCGACTACAGGGGCGACCAGTGACCAACCGGGATGCGCCAACCCTTGATACACGATGTCCACCAAATCTTGCTTGTTGATGGCGTGCGCGATCGCCTGGCGCACGATCGGGTCCGCGAGGGCAGGGTGGCCGGTCGGTTTGGGATCATTATCCGGTGACGCGGTGTTGATGATCAACTCATCAAATGATCGATCGGGCATTTGCAGCGTCTTCACGTTTTCAAACGTCTTGATGGTGGCAAACGCGCCATTGGGCACAGAGTTGATCAGATCGATGTCGCCGACCTTGAGGGCCTGCACCATCGCGTCGCCGTTGTCGAAAGACTGCCAGATGATCTGATCGATCTTGGGCGCGCCCAAATAAAAATCGGGATTGGCGCTCATCAGCACCACGCCCCGGTCGGCATCGTACTGATCGAGTTTGAACGGGCCGGAGCCGAGCATCTTTTCGTTGGCGAAGTTGTGCAGATCATCCGGCGTTTTGAGATTTTCAAACTCTGTGCGCGGCAGCGCAAACAACCACGACACGCGATACTCCATGTTGCCGATCGGTTCGCTCAATTTGATCATAACCGTTTTGGCATCGGGCGCGGTGACTTCGTCAAAGCCGCTGGCATAATTCACCAACGTGGCCCAGCCATCAGGATCGGCCTTGATCGTGTTGATCGACCACGCCACGTCTTCGGCCGTAAGCGGTGTGCCGTCATGCCACTTGAGGTTGTCGCGCAGCGTGAAGGTCCACGTCAAGCCATCGGGCGTTGAACTCCATTTTTCAGCCAAATCGCCCACATATTTGCCTTCCGGGCCTTCGGCCGTCAACGTGCTGTACACCAGATCAAAAATGCGATACGATGTGTACTCAAACGCATAAGCGGGATTCAACGAATCGGGTCGGCCCAGCCAGCCGATCTTCAACACAGCAGGCTCAACTTTCGCGGGTGGTTGCGTAGGCTCGACGGTGGGCGGCACGCTGGTCGTTGGGGCGGGTATCGGCGCGGCGGGCGTGTTGGCCCCACCACACGCGGTGAGCAGTAAGGCCAAAATTACCGCAGATAAAACGGCAGAGCGCAACTTGAGCATGTCATCCTCCAAGTCTTGACGAGATGGCTGTGAGTATACGATGATTCGATTGAAGTGCAACTTGAGGTAAGGCTATGTACGAAGTGGATGTTCACTACAATGTTCGATTGACGATGCGGGACGGTATCGAACTCTCTGCGAATCTGTGGTTTCCGATCGCGCCGCAAACCGATCGAGTTTTCCCGGCGATTCTGGAGATGATTCCTTATCGCAAAGACGACTGGCGTTACGTCACCGATCAGCAACATGGCGCATACTTTGCGCAGCGCGGCTATGTATTTTGTCGCGTCGATGTGCGCGGCACGGGCAGCAGCCAGGGGCTCGCGCTGGATGAATACACGCTGCAAGAAACTCAAGACGGTTACGAGGTGGTGGAGTGGCTGGCCGCGCAGAGTTGGTGCAATGGCAACGTCGGCATGTGGGGCATCTCGTATGGCGGCTTCACGTCAATCCAGGTGGCGATGCTGCAACCGCCGCATTTGAAGGCGATTATACCGATGTACGCAACCGATGATCGCTACACCGACGATGTGCACTACATCGGCGGCTGCGTCACGGCCAGTGAATTGGCGCAGTATGCCGTGAGTCAAATCGCCATGAATGCGATGCCGCCCAAGATTGATTATGCGCGTGAAAACTGGGCAAGCGAATGGAAGCGGCGCTTAGAGCAAACACCCCCGTGGTTGATTCAATGGTTGCGTCATCAAACCGATGGGCCGTACTGGCGACAAGGTTCACTCGCGCCCGATTATGCCCGCATCGCTTGCGCGGTCTTCAACATCGGCGGCTGGAACGATGAGTACACGAATTCGGTGTTGAGAATGCAAGCACAATGTGTGAACGCAACATGCAAGGGCTTGATCGGTAACTGGGTGCATTCCTATCCCGAAGACGCGTATCCTGGCCCCAATCTCGATTGGCTACATGAAGCCACACGCTTCTTCGACACTTGGCTAAAGGGCATTGACACGGGCGTGATGAGCGACCCACCGTTGACGATCTTCAGGCGCGAATATACTGCACCGGAAGCCTTTCCAAAATCGATGAACGGTCAGTGGCATAGTGAACGCGCGTATCCGATTGAACGCTTGAAACCGACCGAGTTTTTCTTGGGCGAAGCAACCCTCACCCCCAGCCCCTCTCCCAATAAGGGAGAGGGGGGCGACAAATTGGACCATCGTCCGACTTTAGGCACACACGCGTCTTTATGCTTTGGGGGCGGCCTATCGCCCAACGGCCTGGCTCGGGATTTGCGTTCCGATGAAGCGCTGAGCTTGACCTATACTACCGCGCCGCTTGAAGATGATGTTGATATTCTCGGTTTGCCCGCTGCGATCTTGCGCGTCAGTTCGATCGCGCCGGTCGCTTATCTTGTTGTGCGCCTGACGGATGTCGCACCGGATGGCACGTCGTCGCACGTGACTAGCGGCATTCTCAATCTCACGCATCGCGATGGGCATACTGCACCAAAACCCCTTGAAAATGGGCAAATCTATGCGGTGCATGTCGAGATGAAGGCGGCGGGTTATCGATTTTTGAAAGGCCAACGTATTCGCTTGAGTGTGGCGACTGCATACTGGCCGGTTATTTTTCCATCACCGTATCTCAACACACTAACACTGCATCGCGGCGGAGATTACCCTTCACGCTTGGTGTTGCCCGTCGTGCCCGCTGATCCCAATCCGCCCGCCGTGCCGGACTTCAAAACGACGCCGCCCGATCGAATCGCGCTTGGCTCATCACGCGAAGAGGAGGGCGCGTGGCAGATCACGGAGGATGTGATCCGCGAGACGATCGCGGTGAAGCTATACGGCGGGGACACGACCACGCTGCCCGATGGCACAACGTTGTACGAAGCGGAAACAATCGAGATGACGGCGCATCAGCATGATCCGGCGCGCGCGTTATTGCACAACGACGTGCACTATCGCTTGACCGAGCATGACTATGTCACCGACATTCACGCCAGTGGCAACATCCGCGCCACGGCCACCGACTTTCATGTCGATGTGCAGTTGTTGATCGAATTGAATGGCCGTGAATTCTTTCAGAAGAGTTGGCTGGAGTCGATACCGAGGGTGTTGGTGTAGAACATTGTCCACGAAATCCACGAAGCACACGAAGAAGACCTTCGTGTGCTTCGTGGATCGAAATTAGAGGCGGCTGGCCGCACGGTCCACGATGGCGCGCACGGCTTGCGCTGCATCGTCGCTTAGTAGCGGCGGTTGATGCGTTGCCAGAATCTTCTCCACTTTATCCGCTGCGCGTTGCGCCAAAGTCTTACTGCCTTTGGTCTGCCACTGTCCGTAGTTGAAACGCTCGATTAAACTCGGATACCAGCGCTCTTTATAATGTTTGCGCGTGTGCGGCGTGTTGAGGAACGATCCGTCCGGCCCGATCTGATCGATCAGATCCAAAGCCAGCGTTTCATCGTTGATCTCCACGGGTTGCAAAAAGGGCTTGATGAAGGACACCATCTCATCGCAGATGGCCAGTTGCGCCAGCGAACCCGACAGCCCTGATTCAAGATAACCCAGATCGTGAATCAATTGTCCGCCCGATAACGCTTCCATCAAGATCGTCAGCGAGGCGTCAATCGCCGCTTGCTGATCCACCACTTTCGCATCGCTGCCGCCCGCGAGGCTGAACATGGGCAGGCCATAGTAATGCGCCATCGAGGTCGCAATGCCGCGATGATCCGGCTCAGCATACGGATCGACCATCGTCTTCAGGTCGAGCGCATCGCCCGCAAAGCCCGGAATGATCACAGGCGCGCCCTCGCGCTGAAGTTGCGACAACACAATGCCCACCAGCACGCCCGCATTGTTCAGCGCCAAATTGCCCGCCATCGTGACGGGGCCGGTCGTGCCACCGGAGGTGACAGGAATCCACAGCGCAGGCAGGTTTTTCTCCGCTAAATACAGCAGTTTTTGCAAAGCATCTTGATTGTGCAACAAGCCCGTGGTGACGTTGATGTAACACGCGACGAAAGGCTTCTCGCGCAAAGCCGCCGCGCCGCCTGCGGCCGCTTCCGCCATCTCGATCGTGTCGATCAAGCCCGACATCTCGTAGGTGACGATCACGATCGGTTTGGTGGTGTGATTCAACATCACTTCCATCTGATATCGATCCGAGATGCGATTGTCCGCGTCGCTGGGCAAGAACATCGACATGACAAAGTTGATGTTGCTCAGCACATCGCAGACAGTGATACCCTCGCGCACGTCTTGCAGTTTGGGTTGCCGCCGTTCCCACGTGCGATGATCGACGATGTTGAGCACATCTGAGCCGGGGCCAAAATACACGTGGTAGTCATCGAGTTCAATGGCCGGTTGGCCGCGCCTATCGTATAACGTGATCGATTTGGGCACGGTCTGTAAGGCTTGATCGACCAATCGGGCGGGCACTCGTACGCGATCGCCGTCAATCGACGCGCCTGCTTTGCGCATCAACTCAATCGCGGCCGGTTCAAACATCCGTACGCCCGTACGCGCCAGGATGCTTAGGCTGGCTTGATGAATTTGCTCGCATTGGGCGGGTGTCAGACGCGCAAAGCGCGGACTGCCGAGTAAACGTTGATCAGTCATGAGTCGCGGCCTCGTGAAAGAGATGTGTCTGCTGTTCGCTGATATGCAACAGGGCAGCCGCTACCGGTTGCCCTGTTATCTGATGTACTAATCTGCCAATCCCTACTCTGCTTCTTCGCGATCCTTGCCTTCGCGGCGCGCGACCTTGCGACGATCATCGGTATTGAGGATGCGTTTGCGCAAGCGCAGATTTTGCGGGGTTACTTCCAGCAATTCATCGGCGCTCAGATATTCGATGCAGTCGTCCAGGCTCATATTGCGCGGCGGGGTCAGGCGCACCGCAATGTCGCCGGTGGAGGCGCGCATGTTGGTCAGGTGCTTCTTCTTGCACACGTTTACGGTTAAGTCCGTATCGCGAATGTGCTGGCCGACGACCATGCCTTCGTACACTTCCACGCCGGGGCCGACGAACAGGTTGCCGCGATCTTCCGAATTTTTCAGGCCATAACTTGACGTCGGGCCGGATTCCCACGCGACCAGCGAACCGTGATCGCGCCGGGTCATCTCACCCGCCATCGGATGATAGCCGTAGAATAGCGCGTGAATGACGCCTGTGCCGCGCGTGATCGTCAGGAAGTCCGATCGGAAACCGAGCAAGCCGCGGGTGGGGACGGTGTATTGCAAATAGATCGTGCCATCGTCGCCGTGACGCATATCCGTCATCAGGCCGCGCCGCGCGCCCAGCATTTCCACGACCGCGCCCATGTACGGTTCGGCCACTTCGATGTAGCAGTCTTCAAACGGCTCCAGCGTCTGGCCGTCTTTCTCGTGATAAATCACTTCCGGTTTGGCGACTTCAAATTCATAGCCTTCACGGCGCATGGTTTCAATCAAAATCGCCAAGTGCAATTCGCCGCGACCGGAGACGATGAATACGTCGGGTTGCGGGGTCTCTTCCACGCGCAACGACACATTGGATTCCAGTTCTTTGAACAGGCGCTCGCGCAACTTGTGCGACGTGCTCCACGTGCCTTCCTTGCCGCTGAGCGGGCTGGTGT
>JAGOBP010000273.1 GCA_017999195.1 Thermoflexales bacterium | reverse complement strand
AAGTTTTTGATATTGATGCCCATTTGCTCCAGTGAAACGTGAGCGGGGCAGGTTGTGCAGACTGTCATAGTGTTTGATCCTTGATTAAGACTTGATCGGCCTGTTCGCGGCGCAAAGCAATGAGCGTGCCGCGCACCCGATAGGCCACCGGGTCCCGAAACATGCTGGGCATTTCAACGGTCACGGCTGCGCCCGGCGTCATACCTAAGTCCAGCAAACGACGGCGCGTGAAGCCTTGCAGCGATTCCACCAGCGCATAGACTGTAGCCTGCTGGCCGGGCTTTAGCGAACTCAAGCGCTTGACGGCGGCCAGGGCTTGCGTCTCGTCGGCCACCACGAAAATGTTCGCCGCCACGATCGGGGCTAAGGTGTGCGTCAAATTGCCGTCGGACAAGACCAACCGTTGCGCGTTCGATTCGATCACTTGCACGATCTGGCCCGGGCGCAGGCCCATCGCCGCAATCTGCGCGAAGAGCGCGGCCGGTTCATCTTCCAGATGCACGATGCGCGCCAGCGTGCCCAGCGGCCACGCCGTCAACGGCTGCCAATCGCGGCGCGCCAGTTCGCCGCTGGCCGACGGAATGGGGTCGCCATGCGGGTCGATCGCGGGGTAACCGAGCGCGGCTTCCATCGCTTCAATCGCCGCCGGGGTCAGTTCGTGTTCGCGGCGTTCGGCTTCGGCGTGAACATCCGCTAACGGCATGCGGGCTTCGTCAGCCAGATAGCGTTCCAGCAAACGGTGCGCGCGGATGATGGCTAACGCCATGCGTTCGCCTTCGGGCGTCAGGCGCAGCCCGTCGGTCGAGTTGCGCAGCAGGCCTTCTTTTTCCATCTGCGTCAACACCTGCACCGCGCGGTTGGCCGAGATGTGCAACGCGCCGCACACCGATTCCAGCGTCGCCTGACTGCCGCGCCACTCGCAGGCGTGCGCATGTTTCAGTGTGTCTTCGACTTGCGTGCGCTGCCGCAGCGCTTGATCGCGCCGCCACACACGCCAGCCAATCAGGCCGGCGGCCAGCGCAGCCGTGATGATGAGAATTAGGGACAGTGGATTCATCGTGTCTACCTGTCTTTCGCTTGATTAGTCATTTACCGCCACAAACACCTGCGCGGCCAACTCCCGCCCGATCGAACACTCGGCCTTGCCGACTTTCACGCGCAGCGAACCGCCGAACGGTTCGGACGCGATGAGGGTGACACGCACGCCCGGCCGCAGGCCCAATTCGCCCGCATAGCGCAGCACCGCCGAATTGCGATCGCTGACGCGGGTGACGGTGGCCGAACAGCCCGCTCCCAACTGCAACAACGATTGTTCCGCAATAACGATCAAGGTGCCGTCTTTGGCCGGGATGGGGTCGCCGTGCGGATCGACGACCGGATAGCCCAGCCGCGCCGCGACGCGCTCTTCAAATTCTTCGCTGATGACGTGCTCCAGCACATCCGCTTCGGCGTGAACTTCGTCCCACGAATAGCCCAGCGCTTCGATCAGGAAGAGTTCCAGCAAGCGGTGATGACGCACGATTTCCAGCGCGACTTTCTCGCCCGCTTTGGTCAGTTCCACGCCCTGGTAGGGGGTGTGGCGCACCAACTTCAATTCGGCCAGTTTCTTGATCATGCCGGTGACGCTGGCCGGGGTCACGCTCAGCGCCGTGGCGATGGCCGTCGTGGTCACGGCCGCGTCGCGTTCGTGGATCATGTAAATGGCTTTCAGATAGTCTTCCATCGGCGGGCTGAGTTTGTCCATTTGAGTTACCTAGAAATAAATTTAGGAATGCCTAAATTTTAATTCAGATAGAGCGAAAAGTCAAGGCGGAGGTTCGCGATGAGTGCGCATCATTGTTTTTGCGGTGACTGCGGGCTGGCGACTGGAAGTCGCGCTTGTAGAGCCGTTGGCTGATCGTCCACCTGCGTGGACGAGGGTCGTCGGCGTAGGCCGACGCTCGGCGGAACGCCCACTAGGCGCGATTTCAATCGCCGGCTGCTTTGGCTTTGGCGGACACCCGTTCGCGAGGTTGCGCCGTCGGATTCCATCCGATGGCGGCGCGACGGCAAGTGCGATTGCACAGGCATCATGGTTGGCGGTATAATCTCCGCGTGAGTGACGAAGGGTTGATCTTTACGAGTGAGCAATTTCAGGCCATGCTGGCGCATGTGCTGGCTGATCGCTCGGAAGAGCGGTGCGGCCTGTTAGCCGGGCAGGCCAATCGGGTTGGGGCGGTGCTGCCGGTGCCGAACGCGCTGCACAGCGCGGTGGCCTATCAGATGGACGGGCGTGAGTTCATCGAAGCGATGGTGGCCTGTGATTTCGAGCCGGTGGGCATCTTTCACTCGCATCCGGCCGGGCCGCCCGTCCCGTCGCCGACAGACATCGCGCAGGCCGCGTATCCGGATGCCGTGTATCTCATCGTCGCGTTGAACCAGTCGCCGCCCAGCGTGCGGGCATTTCGCATTATTGAAGGGCAAGTGACTGAAGTCGGTTTGAATGTCGTGTAATAACAGCATCGGGTAATCGAGTCGCGGGTTATATCAGACACCTTCGGTTGCCCAAGGAGATTCATGAAACGCAGAGTGTATCGTGCCAGTGCAATGTTGGCGCTCATTGTCGCCACCGCGGCGATCGCGATCATTTTGTCCGAAAATGGCCTGCAATCGGCCATCCTGATCGAGGCGGCCAAGTGGTCGGACCTGGCTCGCTGGATTGCGGCGGCGATTGGCGGCTACTTGCTCGGGTCGATTCCGTTTGGTTTCATCATCATCGGGGCGCTGCGCGAGCGCGACATTACGGAAGAGGGCAGCGGGCGCACGGGCGGCACGAATGCGCTGCGCGCGGGCGGCTTCGGCGCGGCGACGCTGACCGTCATCGGCGACTTGCTGAAGGGCCTGGCGGGCGTGACGTTGGCGCGACACCTCTTCCTGGGCAATGTCTGGGCCGAGGTCTTTGCGGGCTGGGGCGTTATTCTGGGGCACAATGCCTCGATCTATCTGGCTTTTCGCGGCGGCGCGGGCACGGCGCCCAATATGGGCGTGGCCGCTGGCTTCTGGTTCCCCTCGTTGATCTTCACGCTGCCGTTCTTCCCGATCGGCATGTTTGTCATTCGCATCGCGTCGCTGACGTCGCTGGTGGCCGGGTTGGCTATCGTCGTGATTTTTGCGGTGCGGGCGTTGCTGGCGCAAGGGCCGTGGGAGTATGTGGCGTACGGGCTGGGCGCGTTGGCGCTGGTGGCCTATGCGCTGCGACCCAACATCAAGCGGCTGCTGAATGGGACTGAATCTTTGGTCGATTTGCGTGCCCAAGAAAAAGCCAATCGAAAGGCGGGTGTGTGATGGGTGATGCCAAGACCCGAATGATCGAACTGCTCGATCGCGCCTATGCCGATTTACAGGCCTTCAGCGCGACACTGTCCGACGCCGATTGCGCGGCGGTGGGCACGCTTAAGCAGTGGGCGATCAAGGATGCGATTTCGCACAGCACGATGTGGCAGCAGCGGGCAATTGAGCGTGTGAACGCCATCGTGCGCGGCGAAGAACCGGTCAACGCCGATGATTATTTGGGCCTTAATGACGCGCACTTTGTGGCGTACCGCGAACGATCGTGGGTGGACACGATCGGTGAGGCTGAGGAAACCTATCGGGCGTTGGTGGCTTTGACGCAGTCGCTTTCGGAAGAGGATTTGACTGATCCACACCGCTTTGCCCACTTGAAGAATCAACCGCTCTTGCGGGTAATCGTGGGGAGCGGTTTTGCACATTCCGAGGCGCATCTCGCGCAATTGTATGTCGAGCGCGGCGAGATTGAGCGTGCGAATCAACTGCAAGAAACAGCGACGGACTTGCTGGAAACCATTCCAGAAGAGCGTACCGTGGCCCGCTATAACCTGGCCTGTTATTACGCGGTCTCCGGCCAGTCCGCGCGGGCGCTGACCGAACTGACGACAGCGTTGCAGTCGCACCCCGAACTCGTCGAGTGGTCCAAACAAGATTCCGATCTGGATTCACTGCGCGCTGACCCGGCCTACCAGGCACTCTATCAACCGGCGTAACCGCCGCTAAATCATATCCATTCGGAGGATGCAGCATGGCTAACGTGAATACAGGCAAGAAACGGATCGCGATTCTCACGGGCGGCGGCGATGTGCCCGGCCTGAATCCCGCTATCCGCGCGGTCACCATTCGCGCGCTGCGCGAGGGCTGGGAAGTGGTCGGCCTGCGGCGCGGCTGGGCGGGCACCATCGACATCGTGCGCGAGAAGGACTATGACAATAGCAACAACTTCCAATTTTTGACGGAAGAAATTGTCAACCGCGCGGGGCGCACCGGCGGCACGTTCCTGCACACCTCGCGCACCAAGCCCAGCGCGGTGAAGGCCGATTCCGTGCCGGAGCATCTGAAAGAGCAGTATCACGAGAAGTCGAATGACCTGACGCCGGAAGTCTTGAAGAACCTCGATTGGCTGGGCATCGACTATCTCATCCCGATCGGCGGCGACGACACACTGAGCTACGGGGTGCGATTGTATAAGGAAGGCGTCAAAGTGGTCGCCATCCCCAAGACGATGGACAACGACGTGCCCGGCACCGATTACTGCATCGGCTTCAGCACGTGCGTCACGCGCACGATCGAGATGGCGAACAAACTGCGCACCTCGGCGGGGTCGCACGAACGGCTGTTGGTGATGGAAGTCTTCGGGCGCTATGCAGGCTTCACGGCCATGCTGCCCACGATGGCGGGTGCGGCCAATCGGTGCGTGATTCCCGAGCACAAATTCAACATGGATAAGTTGGCTGAACTGCTGATGTACGATCGCACTCACAACCCCAGCAAGTATGCCATTTGCCTGGTGTCGGAAGGCGCGATGTATGAGGGCGGCGAGATGGTGTTCCAGAGCGCCACTACCGACGCTTTCGGTCATGCCAAACTGGGCGGTATCGGCGATCTGGTATCGAACGAGATTCAGAAACGCACGGCCCAGTATAACAAGGGCAAGGAAGTCAACATCATCAATCAGAAATTGGGCTATCTGGTGCGCGGCGGCGACCCGGATGCGATCGATTCGATCGTGCCGATGGCGTATGGCAACCTCGCCCTGGACCTGCTGTTGAACGGCATTCACGGGCGACTGGTGGTGCTGAAGAATGGCCGCTACGACAACATTCCGTTGGATATTGTAACCAGCACCAAGAAAGTCGTTAACGTCGATCGTTTCTACAACGTTGATCGGTATCGTCCGCACTACAAGAGCTTTGAGATGACGCCGCTGTTCATCATGACCAGCGAAGGCTAACGAGTATTAGACCGGTCAGGTTTGAAAAAACCTGACCGGGTCTTGGGTAGGAGATCATTATGGCCGATACACAACTGCCGTTGCATAGCGAAATCCCCGCGCAATACACCTGGAATGCGCCCAGCGTTTTTGAATCTGCGGCCGCGTGGCACGCTGAATTCAAGGCGGCCAGTGCGACGTTGAGCGTGGCGGCTCAATTTCAAGGCCGCCTGGCTGACGGCGCGTCAACGCTGGCCCAAGCCCTCGAGGCGCGCGACAGTTTGATGCAGCGCGTGCTGAAACTTCAGGTATATGCGGGTATGTCGGCGGCAGTGGAGAGCGGCAATCAAGCGGCGCAGGCCATGGCGGCGCAGGCTGGCGGCTTGTTTGGCCAAACGCTGGCAGCCTTTGCCTACATCGATCCAGAGGCGCTCGCGATCGGGCAGGCAGTCCTATCGGGTTGGCTGACGACCGAATCGCGTTTGGCGAGCTACGCGCACTACTTCGATAATTTGTTCCGCAAGCAGGCGCACGTCCGCTCGGCCGAAGTCGAAGAGGTGCTGGGCTTGCTGGCCGAGCCGTTTGGCAGCGTGAACACGACCATGCATCTGTTGACGAATGCCGATTTCAAGTTTGCCCCGGCGCATGATGCGGACGGCGTCGAACGACCGTTGACGCATGGCCTGTTGTTGCAGTATTTGCAGGGCACCGATCGCGAACTGCGCCGCACGGCGTGGGAGCATTACGCCGATCAATATGTGGCGCATCAACAA
>JAGOBP010000006.1 GCA_017999195.1 Thermoflexales bacterium | reverse complement strand
ACCACGCGCTGATAGCGGCCGCGAAACGCCACATCGATCAGTTCACCTTCCAGCACGTTAGCCTGCGGCGTCTCGGCGAACCATTCGCTGTCAGCGTCAAACGGATTGGGATCAAGCGTGGCAGCATCGGGCCGAATGAGCAGCATCACGGCTTGATTAGGCTTGAGCGTGCGATCGGTGGTGATATGCAAATGCCCCAGCGCAGTGCGAATCACCGCGACGTTGGCGGCGCAACTGCTCACAGTACCGTCGATCAAATTGGGCAGACCGAGAAATCGCGCAACAAATTCCGAGGCGGGGCGGGCATAGACTTCAACCGGCGTGCCAATCTGTTCGATGCGGCCCGCGTTCATGATTACGACGCGATCGGCCACCGCAAAGGCTTCGGCTTGATCGTGCGTGACATAGATCGCGGTGAGGTGCGCGGCTTTCAAGATGCGGCGGATTTCGATCATCAACTCCTCGCGCAGTTGACGATCCAATGCACCCAGCGGTTCGTCCAACATCAACAGTTTAGGCTGTGGTGCAAGGCTGCGTGCCAAGGCCACACGCTGCTTTTCGCCACCAGAGAGTTGATGCACATCGCGCTGCTCGAAGCCACTTAATCCGACCATTTCAAGCGCAGCCTGCGCCTGTTGCCGAATTTGATCGGGGGGCAGGTTTTGCATGCGCAGTCCAAAGATCACATTGGCCCACACGTTTTTGTGGGGAAACAGCGCGAAATCCTGAAACATGAAGCCGAAGCCGCGCTGATGCACAGGCACGTCGCGCAGGTCGCGTCCGGCGAAAGAGACTGTGCCTTCGTCAGCCGTTTCGAGTCCAGCGATGACGCGCAACAACGTCGTCTTGCCGCAGCCCGACGGGCCGAGCAGGCAGACGATTTCATCGGCGTTGATCTCGAATGAAACATCATTCAGAACGGCAGTGGCAAAGGACTTTTGAAGGTGGGCAACTTGGAGCAAGGCAGGCATGCGGCAATTATAACTTAGAACTCACCCACTTCGCCGAAGCGGAAGCGCTCGATGGCGATGAGGCTAAGCGACACGACGATCATCAACAGCGTGCTCATCGCCATGGCTTGCCCGTAGTTGGCCGATCCGGGTTGGCTGAGGTAGCGGAAGATGGCATAGGGCAGGGTGGGTGTATCGGCGCGGCTGATCATCGCGGTTGCGCCGAACTCGCCCATCGACACGCTGAAGGCAAACGCCCCGCCGATGAGTAAGGCGCGGGCGATGATGGGCAGATCGACTTCGCGCCATACGCGCCAAGGATTCGCGCCCATGACGCTGGCGGCCTCGCGCAGATTCGAGCGGATGCTGCGTAACGCGGGGGTGATCGTCCGCACGACGAATGGAAAAGCCACGAGCGAATGGGCCAGTGGCAACATCAGCCAACTCGATCGCAACTGTGGAAACCCGATGAGAAAGCCGAAGCCCAATGTCACGGCTGACGCGCCGAGCGGCAGCAGCCAGATCGGTTCGAGCAGCCGTGTCGTGATTGCGAGGAGGCCGTTAGGCCGACGAAGCAGGTCTGTGAGATTGCGTCGCCGCTCCGCGGCTCGCAATGACGTGTCACTCGAATAAGCCGCAAGTAGGCCGACGATCAATGCAATAAGCATCGTCGTTAAAGCGAAGACCAATGAATTCCCCAGCGCCGTCAACGGCGGCACAAACAGCACCGAACCGCGCGGATTCGTCGCCAAGTTCACGTAGTTGCTTAAAGTAAAGCCTGATTCATTGACCAAAGATTTGGCTGCTAACGCCATCAATGGCGCGAGCAGCACAAATAGAATGCCGAAAACGACCGACAAAACCAGCGTTTTTTCGCCGCGCGTGATCGGTCGGCGCTGAACGGCGCGGCGCGGGCGTAGATCGAGCGGGACACTGGCGCGGGCTTGCAGCTTCGTGTAAACGGCCATCAGTGCGAAGGTGCAAGCCAACTGCACGATGGCTAACGCTGTGGCTAAAGGCAAATCCAATGCGATCTGAGTCTTGCGATAGATCGCCGTCTCGATGGTGTTGAACTGCGGCCCGCCCAAGATCAAGATCACGCCGAACGAAGTGAAGTCGAAGATGAAGACGAGCAATGAAGCGGCCAACACGGCGGGTTTCAACAGCGGCAGCGTCACCTCGAAGAACGTGCGCCAGCGATTCGCGCCCAGCACGCGCGCGGCGTTTTCGATCTGCGGATCAAGGTTCGACCAGAAGCCGCCGACGAGGCGCAGCACGATCGTGAAGTTGTAGAAGACGTGCGCCAAGAGAATGACCCAGATCGTGTTCTGAAGATCGATCGGGGCGTAAGTGACATTAAGGATGCGCTTGAGCAATTCATTGATCCAGCCGCGCGGACCAATCAACGCGGAGAACGAAGCGGCTACGACCACGGTCGGCAGTACAAAGGGGATCGTCGTCAGCGCGTGGAGCAGCGACTTGCCGCGAAAGGTGAAGCGCGCAAAGACGTAAGCGGCGGGCAGGGCGACGAGGACGGTCAGCGCGGTTGAAACAACCGCCTGCCAGAGCGTAAACCACAGGGTTTGCAGATAATATTCGTTGCTGACGATGCGACTGAACGCCGAAAGATCGATTACGCCCTCGGGCGCGAGACCGCGCGCGAAGATCACGATCAACGGGTAAAAGAAGAAGATCGCGAGAAAGGCGAGAGGCACGAAAGTGAGGATCGATTTTTTCGACATGGCATACAGTAACGAGTGATGAGTGAAGAACAAATTCACTCATCACTCGTTACTCATCATTCATCATTTCAGAACGGTATTCGTCCAGTCCTCAATCCACTTGTCGCGATTCTTCGCGATCGCATCAGGCGCAAGATTGGCCGGTTGGTCTGCAATCTTCGACCACTTCGCGAACACGTCCGGTAACTTGGCTTGCGGGTTGATCGGATACACAAACTGATTCAGCGGCAAGTCTTCTTGATACGACACGCTCAGCATGAAATCCAGCCATTTTTCAACCAAATCGCGATTCTTGGTGCCCTTGATGATTCCCGCAAACTCGATCTGGCGGAAGCACGTGTGCGGCGCGACGATGGACTCAGTCGGCGGCTGATCGATCGGGGGATCAGCGAACACGACCTCGGCGGGCGGGCTGGAGGCATAGCTCACCACGATCGGTCTTGGCCCTTTCCCGCTCGATCCGCTAAATTCAGTATAGTAAGCCGTGTTCCAATCCTCCACCACTTTCACGCCGTTTTGCTTCAACGCCACCCAATAATCCAACCAGCCGTTTTCGCCAAAGGCAGCAACCGTCGCCAGCATGAAGGCCAGCCCCGGCGATGAACCGGTCGGATTTTCAACAACGAGCAAGTCTTTGTATTTCGCGTCCGTTAAATCCTTGAGCGATTGTGGCAGCGGTAAATTTTTCTGCGCAAAATACGCCTTATCAATGTTCAAGCACACATCGCCAAAATCGATCGGGGTCAGCCGCCCGTCGGGATCGAGTTGAAACTCGGCGGCGATCGTACTCAACGCGGCTGGTTTATACGAGTCCAGAATGCCAGCCTCGAGCGCGCGGCTCATCAGGGTGTTGTCCACGCCAAACAAGACATCGGCTTCGGGTGTGTCTTTGGTCAGGATGGCGCGATTCAACGCTTGACCCGCATCGCCTTGTTTGATGAACTGCACCTTGACGTTGTTCGCCGCTTCAAACTGTTGAAGCACACTGTCACTTAGTGCAAACGATTCGTGCGTGAGGATCGTCAAGGTGCGCGATTCGGCCGGTGTGGGCGAAGATGGCTCATCAGGCGCGATGGGCGTACCGGGCTTGGCCGACGTCGAATTGAGATCAGGTGTGGGCAGCGGAAACATGTTAGACGGTTCAGTGGGGCGTGCGCTTGACGGTGCCACGGTGGATGGTGTGACTTGCGTGGCCGTCGCTGGGCCGCACGCGGTGATCAACACTGCAACTAACATCAACTTTAAGTTACTCTTTCTCATGGTCATTCTCCTGTAAATCATTCTTCACGTGTTGCGTGCAACGCCAGCACTAAGCCTTGCTGTACCGTAATTTTTGCCACCGGTTGCGTCAACACGTTGCTAATGCCCAGCGATGCGCCAAAGGGCAACACCGCTTCAGTCAATGGATACTCACAACCTTCGATCGTGACGCCACCTGCGTCACCCTTCAAGGCCATGAGTGACAACGTATCACCTACCCGACCGGTGATCTGCGCCCGATCGCGAATCACGCTGATCGAGAGTTGCTGATCGACGATGCGCGCTGTAATCTGCTCCAATTCAGGCAAAGTCAACAGCATCAAATTCGCCAGCGATTGATCCCAACGTCCCCCCAGCGCGCCTAGCATCGTGATCGCAGTCGCGCCGCGATCGAGCGCATGCCGGATCGCCAATTCGAGGTCGGTGTAATCTTTGTGTGTGGGATACGTGACGAAACGCGTGCCCGCGTGCTTCAAGCGTTTGCGCGTGGCCTCATCCATCGAATCCAGATCGCCCACCACCACATCAGGAATCACATCGATGGCAAGCGCGTGTCGCGAACCGCCATCGGCCGCGATGATCAACTTGGCAACTGTAAGCCAGGGGGCCGCCGTGGCTCGATCGGGTGGGTTGCCGTTCGCAAAAATGATCACATGCATCAGCGCCTCACAAAAGAAAAGCCACCTCGGGGTGGGGTGGCTGATTGACTATCGTCTCCCTCCGCCGGCATTATCCGGATCAGGTTCATGGGTCGGCGACGGATTGATCGCCCTCTCAGCCCGCCTCCGCGAGCTCCCCAAATTTAATTGTAAAGCGATTATACCACGTCAATTCTACCCTTGTCGAAGGTGTGTGAGCGTGTTACACTCTCATTCACCGGAGACCGATATGGCGCAAGCGATGTATCGCAAGTGGCGACCTCAAACGTTTGATGAAGTCAGCGGGCAGGAGCATGTGCTGCAAACGCTGCGCAATGCCATCGCGAGCGGGCGCATTG
Organism: Thermoflexales bacterium; assembly: GCA_017999195.1. Lineage (GTDB taxonomy): Bacteria > Chloroflexota > Anaerolineae > Fen-1058 > Fen-1058 > JAGOBP01. Next base: position 17,889 of record JAGOBP010000006.1, on the reverse strand, counting down.
CACACGCCTATTTGTTTTCTGGACCACGCGGCACGGGCAAGACGACGATGGCCCGCTTGCTGGCAAAAGCCGTCAACTGCACCAACCCCGATTTGTCTCAACGCCCCGATAATACCTGCGCGATCTGCACGGCCATTGCCGATGGCCGCATGCTCGATCTGGTCGAACTCGACGCGGCGTCCAATCGCGGCATCGACGAGATTCGTGATCTGCGCGACAAGATCAACTTTGCGCCGGGACAGTCACGCTACAAAGTCTACATCATCGACGAAGTCCACATGCTCACGGAGCCGGCTTTCAATGCCTTATTGAAAACATTGGAAGAGCCGCCCGCGCACGCGATTTTTGTACTCGCCACGACGGATCCGCAGAAAGTTCCGGCGACCATCGTGTCACGTTGTCAGCCCTTTGGTTTCCGGCGTTTGACGTTGGGCGAGATCAGTTCCCGCTTGCAGCACCTCGTTGACGAAGAAGGCTTGACCGCCGAGGCGGGCGCATTAACGCTGATCGCGCGACAGGCTACTGGCTCGATGCGCGATGCCGTGAGTTTGCTCGATCAGCTGGCGGCAGGCGGCGCGGATATTACGCTTGAACGCGCGCAAGCCGCGCTGGGTGCAGGCTCGTTGCGTTGGGTCAGTGATGTGCTCGACGCGCTGGGACACGTCGATGCAGCAGGCGGCCTCGATGCGATCAATCACGCCATCGACAGCGGTGCGGATGCGCGCCAATTTGCGCGCCAAATCGTGGAGCAGCTGCGCGCCGTGATGCTGATCAAGTTGGGTGAAGGGCGTTTGATCGATCTGTCAAACGAACAACGCTCACAATTTGAAGCACAAGCGGCTCGTCTTGAACTCGATCGGTTGACACGCGCGATCAAGTTATTCAACCAGGCCGCGTCAGACTTGCGGGGCGGTTGGCAACCACAATTACCGCTGGAATTGGCCTTGATTGAATCATTGCAGCAACTGGCGGCGGTACCGGCAGTTGCGGTGGCCGCGCCGGTTGTTCGGCAAGCACCTCAACTGGTGGCGAAACCTCAGCCTGTTGTTGAACACCAATCGCATACAGCTGCCCCCGTCCAATCCGTGGCGCAAGCGCCAATGGCAGCACCTGAACCCGCGCAAATAGTTGGCACGGCTTTTTCGCTAGAGGAAATTCAAGCGCGTTGGCCAGAAGTCATGCGTGAAGTGAAGACGCGGCACGTACCGACAGAGGCGTTGTTGAAGAGCTGTCACCTCCTCGGCGTTGAGGGTGAGACGGTGATCTTGAACTGGACGACGGATACACTCAAAAGCAAATTCGAATCTGGTAAAGGCCAGCGCTTGGTTGAAGACGTGCTGAGCGAAATGCTCGATCAAAAGGTATTAGTCCGCTCGCTGGTGGATGATCCGATGATCCGCGCGGCGATGCAGTTGGGCGCGAAAGTCACGCCCGTTCAAAATCGATAATCAGGAGAGCAAGCATGAAACAACGTGGTGGTTTCGGCGGCGGCATGGGCGGCGGAATGCTGGGGCAGATTCAGAAGTTGCAGCAAGATATGGCTAAGGCGCAGGAAGCGCTGGCCGACGAGACATTGGAAGTCACGGCCGGGGGCGGGGCGATCACGATCGTGATAACGGGCAATCAGCGCGTCAAGTCCATCAAGTTGCAGCCCGATGTCGTCGATCCGACCGATGTGGAGATGTTGCAAGATTTGCTGGTGGCGGCCGTGAATGAAGCCGTTGAACGTTCGCAAACGCACGCCGCGCAGAAGTTGCAAGGACTGACGGGCGGACTCGGGATTCCCGGACTGTAAACCAGCGAACAATGGACACTACACCACCACCCGTTTTACGCCTAATAGAAGCCTTTTCGCGCCTGCCCGGCATTGGACCGAAGTCGGCGTCACGGCTGACGTATTACTTGATCCGCTCGCAGGGCAATGAAGCGATCGAGTTGTCTGATGCGCTAAAGGAATTGCGTGAGCGCATTCAGTTCTGCTCGATCTGCTTCAACATCACGGAGCACAGCCCGTGCCCGATCTGTTTGAGCGAAGAACGTGATCGCAGTTCGATCTGTGTGGTGGAAGAGCCGCTGGATGTGATGGCGGTGGAGCGCACGCGCGAATATCGCGGACTGTATCACGTCTTGCACGGCGTCATCTCGCCCATGGATGGTGTCGGCCCGGAAGACTTGCGAATCCGCGAGTTGGTCGATCGGGTGGTGAGCGGCAACGTGAAAGAAATCATCCTCGCTACGAATCCAAGTTTGGAAGGCGAGAATACAGCCATGTATGTCCAGCGCAAGTTAATCGCGCAGAATATCAAAGTTACCCGACTGGCACGTGGCCTACCAATGGGTGGTGACTTAGAGTACGCTGACGAAGTAACGTTAGCACGTGCATTAGAGGGTCGCCGCGAGATGTGATGTAATTGTGCGATCCATAACTTTTAAGGAAATTGGGTCTTGACAGGAAGTCTTTACTGCATATAATCGCCAATGCAGTGAGCGACACACAGTCTAGTCCGAACGAAATTTTCGGAAAGACTTAACAACCGAAGTATAGGAGGCGAGGCGCACCCAACTTTAATTAGTTGAGACCACCTGTGTAAACAAGGTAGTCGTTGCGTCTCGCGCTGATGAAAGTACATCAGCGCTTTTTATTCGCCAGTCGGCCAAAATAAAATTGCCCCTTGACAAGTGAATCGCAGAGTGGTAACATCTGCCCGCTCTACTGAGCGGCAGCAAGCACCTTAACAACTGAAAAGTGATAGGAAGTAATGAGAAGCTTGGGTCTACGTCAAACCTTATAGTCTTCGGACTAAGCAGTTCTTGACGGAGAGTTTGATCCTGGCTCAGGATAAACGCTGGCGGCGTGCCTAACACATGCAAGTCGAACGAAGAGGCCCCTTCGGGGGTACTTCAGTGGCGGACGGGTGAGTAACACGTAGGTGACCTACCCCAAAGCGGGGAATAACAGTCCGAAAGGATTGCTAATACCCCATGTGGTCAATGAGTCTAGATGCTTGTTGACTAAAGGAGCAATCCGTTTTGGGAGGGGCCTGCGCCCCATCAGCTAGTTGGTAGGGTAATGGCCTACCAAGGCTACAACGGGTAGGGGGCCTGAGAGGGTGACCCCCCACATTGGCACTGACACACGGGCCAAACTCCTACGGGAGGCAGCAGTGAGGAATATTGCTCAATGGGCGAAAGCCTGAAGCAGCAACGCCGCGTGCGCGATGAAGGTCTTCGGATCGTAAAGCGCTTTTGAGAGGGACGAGATAGGACGGTACCTCTTGAATAAGTCACGGCTAACTACGTGCCAGCAGCCGCGGTAAAACGTAGGTGGCAAGCGTTATCCGGATTCACTGGGCGTAAAGCGAGTGCAGGTGGTTGTGTAAGTTGGATGTGAAATTTCCCAGCCTAACTGGGAAGGGTCATTCAATACTGCGCGACTTGAGGGCAGAAGAGGGGGGTGGAATTGCCGGTGTAGTGGTGAAATGCGTAGATATCGGCAGGAACACCTGTGGCGAAAGCGGCCCCCTGGTCTGATCCTGACACTCAGACTCGAAAGCTAGGGTAGCGAACGGGATTAGAAACCCCGGTAGTCCTAGCCGTAAACGATGGATGCTAGGTGTGGGTGGTATTGACCCCATCCGTGCCGAAGCTAACGCGTTAAGCATCCCGCCTGGGGACTACGGCCGCAAGGTTAAAACTCAAAGGAATTGACGGGGACCCGCACAAGCAGCGGAGCGTGTGGTTTAATTCGATGCTACACGAAGAACCTTACCCAGGTTTGACATACAGGTAGTAGTGAAGCGAAAGCAGAACGACTCGCAAGAGAGCCTGCACAGGTGCTGCATGGCTGTCGTCAGCTCGTGCCGTGAGGTGTTTGGTTAAGTCCACTAACGAGCGCAACCCCTGTCGTCAGTTACAAGTGTCTGACGAGACTGCCGGTCTTAAACCGGAGGAAGGTGGGGATGACGTCAAGTCAGCATGGCCTTTATATCTGGGGCTACACACACGCTACAATGGCCGGTACAATGGGTCGCCAACCCGCGAGGGGGAGCTAATCCTGTAAAACCGGTCTCAGTTCGGATTGTAGGCTGCAACCCGCCTGCATGAAGCCGGAGTTGCTAGTAAACGCGCGTCAGCTATAGTGCGTTGAATACGTTCCCGGGTCTTGTACACACCGCCCGTCACGTCATGGGAGCTGGTAACACCTGAAGCCGGTACGCTAACCGCAAGGAGGCAGCCGTCGAGGGTGGGACTGGTGACTGGGACGAAGTCGTAACAAGGTAGCTGTAGCGGAAGCTGCGGCTGGATCACCTCCTTTCTAGGGAGTCTTGATGGAAAGCCTTCGGGCTTGATATCTACTCCTAGGTCAATCGCGTCCACGGTGTTGGATGCGTACCAAGCAATCGACTTCCTATCACTTTTCAGCGGTTAAGGGCTGTAGTTCCTTAAAAGATCGGGCCTTTAGCTCAGCTGGTTAGAGCATCCCTCTGATAAGGGGAAGGTCTCTGGTTCGAGTCCAGAAAGGCCCACACTAACCGGCAGGGCAAACGGGGCCGTAGCTTAGTTGGGAGAGCGCCTCCCTTGCACGGAGGAGGTCGTGGGTTCGAATCCCACCGGCTCCACTAAACGCAGGGTGGCAGGAAAACTTAAGATTTGACACAGACGACAGTCGCTTTAATCTAGAATTTGGTGGGGCATATTCTCAGTAAGTGCAGCCCGGGAATGTGCCGGGTTGTTTCGTCTCTGTCGGTAGTGTTTGCGAAATTGATGATTGTGACTTGGTAACAGGTCTCAGTCATCAGTCGCGCAAGCGCTGAGTGATTGCAACCGCAATTACGGCACATTAACAACTGAATAGAATGTAGAACTTCAATTTCTCCGCATCACGTGTAAGCTACTAAGGGCGTACGGTGGATGCCTTGGCGCCAAAAGCCGAAGAAGGACGCGGTACACTGCGATAAGCCTCGGGGAGTCGTGTGCAGACGTTATATCCGGGGATGTCCGAATGGGGAAACCCGCCTAGCCGATCGCTAGGCACCGGCGACTGAATACATAGGTCGCACGGAGGGAACCAGGGGAACTGAAACATCTTAGTACCCTGAGGAAAAGAGATTATTCCCTGAGTAGTGGCGAGCGAAAGGGGAGCAGCCCAAACCGATGGGGCTTCGGCTCAATCGGGGTTGTAAGGCCCGCATATGGAAGTTACCAATCTGGTCTCTAGTTGAACGGCTCTGGAAAGGCCGACCACAGAGGGTGAAAGTCCCGTAAATAAAAGAGATCCAGACTTCCGCGGTGTCCTTGAGTACCACGGGGCACGCTAATCCTGTGGGAATCCGGGAAGTCCACTTCCCAAGGCTAAATACTTTTGGCGACCGATAGTGAACAAGTACCATGAGGGAAAGGTGAAAAGCACGGCCGCGAGCCGAGTGAAATAGAACCTGAAACCGTATGCTTACAAACAGTCAGAGGGCAATGTCTGACCTTCGGGTCTGACAGGCCTGATGGCGTGCCTTTCGGAGAATGATCCGGCGAGTTACTCAGTGTCGCAAGGTTAAGGGAGTCACACCCGAAGCCGTAGCGAAAGCGAGTCTGAATAGGGCGTTTAGTGGCGCTGAGTAGACCCGAAACCAGGTGATCTACCCATGAGCAGGGTGAAGCGAGGTTAAACCCTCGTGGAGGCCCGAACTTACTAATGTTGCAAAATTAGGAGATGACTTGTGGGTAGGGGTGATATGCCAAACGAACTTGGATATAGCTGGTTCTCCTCGAAATAGCTTTAGGGCTAGCCTCACGCGTTCAGTTACGGAGGTAGAGCACTGGATTGGCTAGGGGGCTTACTGCTTACCAAACCAAACCAAACTCCGAATGCCGTAACTCTAGAGCGTGGGAGTCGGACTGCGAATGCTGAGATCCGTAGTCGAGAGGGAAACAACCCAGACCGCCGGCTAAGGTCCCTAACTTCAAGCTAAGTGGGAAACGATGTGGGATTACTCGGACAGCCAGGAGGTTGGCTTAGAAGCAGCCACCCTTTAAAGAGTGCGTAACAGCTCACTGGTCAAGTGATCCTGCGCGGAAAATGTAACGGGGCTCAAGCTTGAGACCGAAGCCACGGAATTCCTAGCAATAGGGATTGGTAGAGGAGCGTTCTGCACAGCGTCGAAGGCCGATCGTAAAGGACGACTGGAGCGTGCAGAAGTGAGAATGCCGGAATGAGTAGCGTAAAACACGTGAGAACCGTGTTCACCGTAAGTCTAAGGTTTCCGACGCAAGGTCAATCCGCGTTGGGTTAGTCGGGCCTAAGCCGAGGCTGGCAAGCGTAGGCGATGGACAACAGGTCAACATTCCTGTACCACCGGTGATGAGCGATGAGGGGACGCAGTAGGGTAGGCCAGCCTCCGATTGGTTGTGGAGGTTCCAAGCCTGTAGGCGTTGAGGTGCGTAGGCAAGTCCGCGCGCTGAGCCGAGGGGTTATGGCGGTGCCTTGAGCCGTAAGTGGTTGAGCCCTGCTGTCAAGAAAAGCCTCTAAGCGTTGATTCATTGGTGCCCGTACCGCAAACCGACACTGGTAGACGGGTAGAGTATACCAAGGTGACCGGGAGAACTCATGCTAAGGAATTAGGCAACATGACCTCGTAACTTCGGGATAAGAGGTGCTCTCTGCTGTGAGGAAACTCCATGAAGCAGCGGAGAGTCGCAGTGAAATGGCTCTAGCGACTGGTTAACAAAACCACAGGTCTCTGCTAAGCCGCAAGGCGACGTATAGGGGCTGACACCTGCCCAGTGCCGGAAGGTTAAAAGGAGAGGTTCGGCGTAAGCCAAAGCCTTGAATTGAAGCCCCGGTGAACGGCGGCCGTAACTATAACGGTCCTAAGGTAGCGAAATTCCTTGTCGGGTAAGTTCCGACCCGCACGAAAGGTGTAACGACTGGAGCACTGTCTCGGCATGAGACCCGGCGAAATTGAAATACGTGTAAAGATGCGCGTTACCCGCAGCAGGACAAAAAGACCCCGTGGAGCTTTACTGTATCTTGGCATTGCGTTAGGGCTTGGTCTGTGTAGAATAGGTGGGAGGCTTTGAAGCTGGGGCGCTAGCCTCGGTGGAGCCACAATGTGAAATACCACCCTGATTAAGTTTTGACCCTAACCCCGTACCGTCATCCGGTCGGGGGACCGTGCCAGGTGGGCAGTTTGACTGGGGCGGTCGCCTCCTAAAAGGTAGCGGAGGCGCCCAAAGGTTCCCTCAGGCTGAATGGAAACCAGCCATAGAGTGCAAAGGCATAAGGGAGCTTGACTGTAAGGCAAACACGCCGAGCAGATGCGAAAGCAGGGCTTAGTGATCCCACGGTACTGAGTGGAAGGGCCGTGGCTTACCGGACAAAAGCTACCCCGGGGATAACAGGCTGGTGAAGTCCAAGAGTCCATATCGACGACTTCGCTCGGCACCTCGATGTCGGCTCGTCGCATCCTGGGGCTGTATAAGGTCCCAAGGGTTGGGCTGTTCGCCCATTAAAGCGGCACGTGAGCTGGGTTCAGACCGTCGTGAGACAGGTCGGTCTCTATCCGCTGTGGGCGTAGGGGATTTGAGGGGAGCTGCTCTTAGTACGAGAGGACCGGAGTGGACAGACCTCTGGTGTGCCAGTTGTTCCGCCAGGAGCATCGCTGGGTAGCCACGTCTGGCAGAGATAACCGCTGAATGCATCTAAGTGGGAAACTCGCCCCAAGATTAGATCCCCCTTCTATATGAGAAAGACCGCCGGAAGACCACCGGTTTGATAGGCGACAGGTGTAAGCACAGCAATGTGTTAAGCTTAGTCGATACTAATGGTCGAGGGCTTACGTGATGCGGAGAACTTGGAGTTCAACATTCTATTTAGTTACGACGATTTATCGCCGTAGTGCCTTAACATCTTGTAAGCAATAGTCTCTTGGTGATCTGAGCGGCGTGGGTACACCCGGTCCCATCTCGAACCCGGCAGTTAAGCGCGCCAGCGCCGATGGTACTTGGAGGGCGACCTCCTGGGAGAGTAGGTCATTGCCAAGAGGCTTTGTTTTTCATCATCACGACCGGCCATTGTGCCGGTCGTTTTGTTATAGAGGAGTGTCGCGCTTCGGCGCGCTTAACCCTTGTCAGAAGCACTCTGGCGTGATACAATCGCCTCGCAATTGGGGAGTGGCCAAGTTGGCAAGGCAACGGACTTTGGATCCGTCATTCGAAGGTTCGAGTCCTTCCTCCCCAGCTATGCACAAAACGGCGTCGACTTAAAGTCGACGCCGTTTTCATTTTATGCTGGCACGCTGATTTAGAATCCGCAGAAGGTTATACTGCCACCACTCTCCGACACTATCATTGCCAATTGCTTATGGTATAATCCCGGCAGCTAACGTGACCCTGGCAGATCAGCCAAATCTGCCGGGTCTTTGTTTATCAGGGGGGAGCAATGGAACATCGTCAGCGACTACAGTTGAAGATGAGTCTGGATCGGTTGAGTGCTGAACCTGAGACGGGTTTGGTCTCGGCACAGGCGGCGGCCTTGTTGCGGCAGGCCCGCTGGGAATTGACCCTCAGTCGATTGGCCTACGCGGCGAAAAGGTTGGCCGAATCGTCTGAGCGTTTGGGCCGCTCGCTCGATCGTCTGGCCGACAGTTTGGATGGTTGGGCCGCCGCTGCCGATAACTCCTAAATCACTCTACAACCCGATCAAAACACCGCCGCGTAAGGACCTTCTTACGCGGCGGTGTCATTGGTTGGTACAGTGGCGACCGTACCGGATTAATCCACTTCGTAGAACTTCAAATCATAGCGGCGAATCAAGTCTTGCAGCATCTCCTGCACTTTGATCAGCCCCAACTGCGTATCGTAGTGCAAGCGCCACGCGGGCGGGCCAGGCTCCCACGTCACATGACTGAGTTGGCCGTGACCGGCCAACCGCGCCTGAATAAGCGGACTACCGCCATAACCGTGAATCTCGTAGCGATGGGTAACCGGGGTAAGAACAGGGTGTGTCAGTGTGCCCGTAGACATGGCGACACCTCCTGCCTCTAGCTTATCACGGTTGTCAAGTCAACGGCAATTGCTATGGTTCAAACGTTGCCGTAGAAATCACCGGCCGGAAGCCGACGTCATTGTCCAGACCGCCCGGAATGGATTGCAGGCGCGAGGTGGCGTAGGCATATTTGTAATTGGTTACCCATGATCCACCGCGGACGACCCGCGCTTGATCGCCCGGCTCGTCCGATCGGATGCCGGCCTGATACGGATAGGGTTCGTACAGGCTGACCGTCCATTCCCAGACGTTGCCGCTGAAATCGTGCACGCCCCACGGCGTCGACCCTTGTGGATACATGCCCACCGGGGCCGGATGTCCGATGCGGCTTTCGCCGATGTTGGCGCGATCTTCATCCCACGCCATATTGCCCCACGGATAGCGATTGTCGCTGGCCGAGCGCGCGGCTTTCTCCCATTCGGCTTCAGTGGGCAACCGCAGGACGAAGCCGTTGGGAATGACGTAGTCGTCGGGAATGACAAAGGTGCGCCGTCCGCCGATGACGCTGTCACGCAATTGCGCGTCCAGCCAGCGGCAAAACGCGGTTGCTTCAAAGTAAGAGACGCCGATCACGGGACGATTGAGGTAATGACTTTGCTCGTCCCAGAGCAAGGGCCGTTGACGCATTTCTGGCGGACGCCGCTTCAACCATTCCAGCAATGCGCCCTCATCTACGCTGCGATCCCATTCGCCGGTACGCCACGCCCACCCTTCGGATGTCCACAGGCCTCGATCGTCATAGCCGTCACTCTTGATGAAGATCCGATATTGTCCCACTGTAACCGGATAGCGCGCGATCCAATACGTGTAGTCAAAGTCCAGTTTTTTGGAACTGCCGATCGGTTGATCGATGTCGGCGAGGAAATTGGTGGTACGGCGGCGCGCGCCCATAAAGAACGGACCGGCCGGGACTTCTACAAAGCCCCAGAATGGCTCTGGCCGCCCCCGATACTGGCGCGGCAGGTACAAAAATTCGGCATCGAAACGTGGGTCGCCCAAGCGGGCCAGTGCGTCACCAGCCTCCGAGCGTTCGCGCGGCGACAGGCTGCCCTGTTCGACGATGCGCAACAGCCAGCGCCGGGTGCGGCGGATGATGGCCTCGTAGTGGGGCAGACCTTCGGCCTTGTCGGTGAGGCGCAGTTCTACCAGGGCCATGCCGACCAGCGTGGCGATCTGCAATTGGCGTTCGCCGATCTCGCCGCTGACGTCGTCGGGGCTTTCGGGCAGCAGGATGCCGATCATGGAGGTGGCGCTGCTGAGGCCGCCTTGCTTGGCTTTGCCCACGCCCAGCAAAAAGACTTCCTGCCACCAACGGGCGTCTTCTTGCAGCAGTGATTGCATCCGTTCGGCAAATTGCGGTTGATTGGCCAGGAAGCACGCGGCCAGATATTCTTGGAACGATCGATGGGGAAAGGTATAGACGCCGTTGCGCCGCGCAATGAGCAAGCCGGCGCGGTCTTTTAGATAATGTAGCAGCGCTTCCGGATCAAGATTGCGCAGCAATGACTTAAAGGCCACCAACACTTCGCCTTCGGAAATGTCGGCCGGTTCCTCGTCGCGGACCAGTTCTTTGCGCTGTCGATCATGCACGGCGAAGGCCAGCGATTCCAGCGCTGTGCGGATGCGTTCTTCACCGACGCGCAGCGTTTGCGTGATGCCCGGCTCAACGACAGGTTCGCCGCCGGGGGCTTTGACTTCGCGCGCGCGCTGCCAGCGGCCTAGCAGCAATTTGACGGTTTCTTCGTACAGATCTGCTCGGTCTTCAGGCAGTTGCCCCCAACTGGAGTGCAGCGTCGCCATCAAGGTGAGCAACAGCGGGCGCGAAGCCAAGTCGGCCAAATACGGGCGTTCTTTCAGCACCAGGAACAGGCGGCGGCCTTTGTCGTGCGCGGTCTCTTGATTCCAGCCGGTCGACATGCGCACGGCCTGATACCAGCGCGTGATGAAGCGCTCGACTTGATGTTCATTAAAGGGCGCCAGGGCCAGAATCGAGAAGTCGCTCAGATGCCACTTCCGATCGGCGTAGGCGTACGGCCGGGCGGTTACCAGAATGCGTGATCGATCACGCGGCAGCAAACCCGCCAACTCCTGCACCGCTTCCAGCAGGGTCTTGCGACGTTGCTGCGCTTCGGGCACTTCGTCCAAACCATCCAGCAGAATCAGGCCGCCCTCGTTCAGCAAGCGCTCTTGCAGGTAGGGCAGCAGCCGTTGGGCCGCCGCTTCGCCCAATCGGATGGTGATGTCCTCCAGCAGGGCGTTCCAAAGCATATGCGCAGTGCCTTTTTCGACATCGGCGGCGATATGCCGCGCGGCTGCTTCGCGCAAAATCAGGCGCACCGGCAGCAGGTTGCGCAGTGACTTGGGCAGCGCGGCGGGATTGTTGATGATGAGATACGCCAGATAGTTGATGAAAGTCGTTTTGCCCGAACCGGGATCGCCCAGCAGCACGGCCCAAGTGTTATCCGGGTCGGCCAGCGTGTCCAACAGACTGGTGCGCTGGCGGCCTTCGCCGCGTGACAGCCGCACCGCCCAGGCGCGCTCGCTATCGGCATCGTGCATTGGCTCGATCACGTCCAGATCGATGTAGATGTCGGGCAGGGGGATCATCTGCTCGCCGCTGGTCCGCACAAATTCCTTGTCGATGACGCCTAACGGCAAACGCCGGCATTCGGCTGCCAATGATCGATAGTAGGCTTGCAGCAGTTTTTCCGGCGCTTCCCGATCGGCCCCTAACACGATCGAGTTGACGTTGCTATCGACGAGCACGACGCCCGCATTGTTGTTGCCGACGGACGCGCTGGTGAGTTTGTCGCGGCCCACGACATCGCGGCCAACGGTCGCGGTGTCAGCCGTGATCGAGACGCCGCCGCTGATCGAGTTGATCTGCGCCTGAAGTTCGGCGCGTTTTGCATCGACGACGGCATTGCCCAATAACTGCCGCAATGATTCCAGTTTGTTGATCTGCTCGTTTAGCTCACTGATTTGCTGGTCGGGTTGGCTCATCACTCACATCCATCGATTGAATTAGTGCAGATGGTCCTTGAAAAAACGGGTCAGCCGTTCACGATAAGCGTCTGGTTCAAGCGTTTGAATCTCGCGATGCGCGGCCTGCGGCACGCGCCAAATCTCTTTGGGTTCGCCCGCGCGTTGATAGAGCAACTCGACCTCCGCGCGCGGCGCAAACGGATCACGTTCGCCATAGATCAACAATAACGGCCTCGACGCTATCCGATCGATCCACCGCACCGGATCGGCCTGAAACAAGTCTTTGCCCAAGCGTAAACCGGCCGTGATTATAAGCAGCCGCGCGATCGGGTACGCCAGCCCATCGGGCAGGCCGCGTTCACTTAGCCCGGCGGCCACGGCCGTCACGATGTGCACAAAGGCGCTATCGGTTGCCACGGCGTCAATATCGGGACAGATGGCGGCGGTAGATAATGCCACCGCGCCGCCCAGCGACAAACCCAACACGCCGATCTTGTGCGCGCCGCGTGCCTTGGCATACTCCACAGCGGCGATTAAATCATAGCGTTCGTCGTAACCCAGAGTGACGATGTGCCCGTCGCTGCGCCCGTGTGCACGCCAGTTGAATATTAGCACATTCAGGTCAAAATTGTGAAACCAAGGTAAGAATGCCGTATCAGCGTCCATCGAGCCGTTGGCACCGGGGCAAATGACGACCGTTGAGGTTGCCGTGGGCGATCGGGCGGGGACGAACCAGCCGCGCAAGATCGTGCCGTCACCCGATCGGAACTCAACGTCTTCAAAGGCCAGATCGAAATCTGCGGGTGAGGTGGGCGCATCCGGTTTGCGCCGCGCCATCAGGTAGTTGGAGCCGAAGTAGGCGAGCAGGGTGAGGATGATGAGCAGCAGGCTGAAGGTGAGGAAAAGGTAGAACATGATTGTAATACGTAATGCGTACTTCGTAACCCGCGCTTACGCATTACGCGGTACGCATTAGTCTGGGCAGTTTCTCCGCCTTCAATTGCTCAAACGTCCCATCAAAGATAGACGCCCGAATTTGCCGCATCGTGTCCAAGAGAAAATGCAAGTTGTGAATGGAGGCCAGATACAGCCCGACGATTTCTTTGGCGACCATGAGATGCCGAATGTAGCCGCGTGAGAAGTTGGCGCAGGCATAACAGGTGCAGCCGGCCTCGATCGGCCCGTGATCTTCCGCCAGCGATAAATTGCGCAAGTTGATGCGGCCCGTGTTCGTCATCGCCGCGCCGTGCCGAGCCAGGCGGGTGGGCAGGACACAATCGAAGACGTCCACGCCGCGTGCCACCGCCTCAAAGAAATCCTCGGCCGTGCCCACGCCCATGAGATAGCGCGGCTTGTTTTCCGGCAGAATCGGATCCATCAGATCAAGCACACTGTGCATCTGCGCTTTCGTTTCGCCTACCGCCAATCCGCCGATGGCATAGCCGGGAAAATCCAGGTCCATCAGAAAGCGCGCGGACTGTTCGCGAAGGTCGGCAAAGACGCCGCCCTGCACAATGCCGAACAGCGCCTGATCCGATCGGGTCTGCGCCTTCTTGCAGCGTTCGGCCCACAGGTGCGTGCGGCGTAGCGCCTTCTCATTCACCTCGCGCTGCGTGGGCGGCGGACATTCATCGAGCACCATCATGATGTCCGCACCGAGATGCTCTTCGATGGAGATGACCTTCTCCGGCGTGAAGCGGTGAATGCTCCCATCGAGGTGCGATCGAAAGGTCACGCCGTCGTCGTCGACTTTGCGCAGGTCTTGCAGCGAGAAGACTTGAAAGCCGCCGGAGTCGGTGAGCATGGGGCCGTCCCAGCCCATGAAGCGATGCAGGCCGCCCATGCGCGCAATGAGATCATCGCCGGGGCGCAGATACAGGTGATACGTGTTCGACAGGACGAGCGTCGCGCCGAGGTCTTTCAGATCGCGGGGCGGCACACCCTTCACGGTCGCCGCCGTGCCGACGGGCGCGAAGACTGGCGTGGGAATATCGCCGTGCGGAGTGTGAAAGACTCCGGCGCGGGCGCGGCCACATTGAGCAAACTTTTCGTAGGTGAAGTTCATAATGTTTGGGACACAGATTTCACAGAAGAACACAGATGGCTATTTATATCTGTGTAATCTGTGTCGATCTGTGTCCTATTTGAAATGACTGATGGCGAATAACGTTTCATCGATGGGCGCGCACGCCCACTCGGCGAGATGGCGATATTTGGCCTGAAAATACAGGCTGCGCAGAAAGTGCTTGACGTTGAGGTGCCGCACGCGCCATTCGCCCACGCGCTCGATGGGCGCGAAGGATTTGATCCATGGTTCAAGGTCGCGCTCCAGCAAAGCGCCGCGTCCGAACAAACTCAGTACGGCATAAGCTAGCCGTTCGTCCTCTTCGGCGATGAAAACGACCTCCGCCGCGAGCAATTTGGCTTTAATCGCATCGAGGATACGGAGCAACCCTTCTCGTTCAATCTCTTCGCATTGCGCGAATTCGTCCAGCAGATCGGCGGTGTGGGCGACGGCGTGCGCCCAGCCTTTGACTTCGTCGTAGCCGCGCAGATCGATTTCGCGGGCGAAGTAGTCTAAGACCGTGTCAAGCGTGGTGCGTATTTCGTGTTGCGTGAAGATGGGCGTGAGGCGATGGTTATAGATCGGCAGCACGGCCAGCAAAATCGAGAACGAGCGCGTGAAGACCGAATCGGAGTCGCGTTCGCCCAGACCCAAGAAAAGGTGACTTTGATCGAGTGCAGTGTTGAGGATGGCACGATACTGATCGGGTGTATAGAGTTCCGCACGCGCCCATTTGTTGAAGATCGTGTAGATCAGATCGTCGCGCAATGCGGGGTCGATCGCACCGAGGTGCGTCAGCATCACCAGCGAGGTCTGCCAGTAGTCGACACCGTCCGGCGCACGATAGTCATTCGCGGCGATGGCTTGCAACTGTGATTTGAGTTCGGCTTCGGTGAGCATGGGCGCAATTATAGCATGCTGAATCAGTGAATCGGCGGCGCTGATGTTATACTTGCGGCAATTCTGATCTGGCGTGAGTTATCATGACAACGGACATCCAACTTCCAATCTCCAACTTCCAACATCCACCTCGCCCCACTTGGGCCGAAATTGATCTAGCCGCGTCGTATCACAATATTCACCGTATCTGCGACATCGTTGGACCGAAGGTCAAAGTGTTGTCGATGGTCAAGGCCGAGGCCTACGGTCACGGACTGAAGGCCATCTCGCAAACTGCCGAGAAAGCAGGCGCGTCGATGTTGGGTTTTGCGTCGCTATCGGAAGCGCTGTTGCTTGAGCCGGGTGAGGTGTCTATTCCCAAGCTGGTCGTGGGCTGGACGCCCGGTTTTCTGGCTGAATCCGCGATCAAAAACGATGTGACGTGCATGGTGTGTGATCTGGAAACGGCGACTGACTTCGCACGAACGGCGCAAGCCTTGGGCCAAGTTGCGCACGTTCACGTCAAGGTCGATACCGGCATGGGGCGGTTGGGTTTCCTGCTCGATGAGGCCGTGAACGCGATCGAGGTCATTGCCTCAATGAACGGTCTGATGCTCGCTGGCGTCTTCACGCACTTCGCCAAAGCCGATGAAGCCGATCCAACGTACACGTATCAACAGTTCGAGAAATTTAAGCGTATTCTCAACGAGGTTGATGCGCGCGGTATTCACGTCCCGATCAAGCACTGCGCCAACTCCCCGACGATTTTGCGCTTCCCCGAAATGCACCTCGATATGGTGCGACCGGGTGTCATTCAGCACGGGCTTGATCCCAGTGACGATGTGCTGTGCCCCAGCGACTTCAAACCGGTGCTGACGCTGAAAACGATGATCGCCTCGGTCAAGATGATGCCGCCGGGATCGCGCATTTCGTATGGGGGCACGTATATTACGCCAGATTATGAGCGCATCGCGGTCATCCCGATCGGCTACGCGGACGGCTTTCGGCGCAAGCCCAACAACTGGGGCGAAGTGCTGGTGCGGGGCCGTCGGGCACCGATCATCGGTCGGGTGTGCATGGACCAGTGCATGATCAATGTGACACACATCCCCGCAGTTCAACTCGGTGATGAAGTCGTGTTGATCGGCGCACAGGGTGATGATCGCATTCGCGCCGAAGAGGTCGCCGTCAAACTTGGCACGAACAATTACGAAACCACCTCAATGGTGATGGCGCGTGTGCCGCGGGTGTATAATCAAGTGAGTACACTCGCGAAGGGGTGAAACGATGGCAACGACAATTGCTCAGATGACTAAAGAGGAACTGCGCGAGATGATTGAGTCGTCGGTCGAGCACAAATTGCTTGAATTATTGGGTGATCCCGACGAAGGCTTGGAGATCAAGAAGGCGGTCAAGACGCGCTTGCAACGTCAGCGAAAAGCCGTGGCCGCAGGCGAGCGAGGCCGTACGTTGAAGGATGTAGCGCGTGATCTTGGGCTGGACTAATGGCCGCTTATCGCGTGCGTGTTTTGGATGCGGCAGTCGACGACCTGAGTCGGCTCGATAAGCTGGTCGGACGGCGCATTGTTACGCGCCTAAATTGGCTGGCGGCAAATCTCGCCAGTTTAAGACCAGAGGCCCTGACTGGTGATCTGACGGGCCTGTATAAATTCCGCGTTGGTGACTATCGCATTCTGTATGAATTGCTGGAAGATGAGCGAACGATTGTGGTTCATCAAATTGGTCACCGCCGCGAGGTCTATCGCAAGCCATAGTCCGAATGACACCAGTCACGCATGACAATCTGCGTTTGACACTGTCGGCGCTTCTGGCTACAATGACGTTATTCACGTAACGGCATCAGACGAGAGCGCGGATCACCAATCCGCCACCGAAGGGGCAAGCGGCCTCGATGGCTGAATCGATGCGGCGAAACTCTCAGGTCAAGCAACTCTGCGGCCGAACCTCCTGAAGGCATTCGACAGGGGACACACAGCGGATGTGTGTCCCCTGTTTTATTTCGCACTCAAATCCAAAAATTCACACAGGAGCGTATCATGAACATCCCCACCGATCTGAAGTACACCAAGTCCGATGAATGGATTCGCCCCGCCACCGGCGAAGTGGGCCTGACCGATTATGCGCAGGGCCATCTCAGCGACATCGTCTATGTGGAACTGCCGGAAGTCGGCGCGAGCGTGGCGCAGGGCGCGTCGTTCGGCTCGATCGAATCGGTGAAGGCCGCGTCCGATCTGAACAGCCCGGCCGGCGGCACCGTCGCGGCCGTCAACGACGATCTGACGAGCGCCCCCGAAGCCGTCAACAGCGATCCGTATGGCAAGGGCTGGATCATCAAAGTGGATGTCGCCGACGCGGGCGAACTGTCCGGCCTGATGGACGCGGCGGCGTACGAAGCGTATTGCGCGGAGCGCGGCTAATTCGTAATGCGTGCTGCGTAGTGCGTAATGGCTTTTACGCAGTACATATTACGCTATTAGGAGTCTTTCTATGACCTACATCCCCCACACCGAAGCCAATCGCAAAGAAATGCTCGCCGCGATTGGCGTAAATTCGCTGGAAGAATTGTTCCCGGCTGTGCCCGACAAATACAAATTCCCTGAAATGCGCCTGCCCGCCGCGCTGTCTGAAATGGAGACGTGGTGGGAAATGCAGGGCCTCAGCGAAGCCAACGCCGACGTCAATCACTACGCGTGCTTCCTGGGCGCGGGCGCTTACAATCACTACGTCCCGCACACCGTCGATTACGTCTTGCGCCGCGGCGAGTTCTACACCGCCTACACGCCCTATCAGCCCGAGATCAGCCAGGGCACGCTGCAAGCGATGTTCGAATATCAAAGCATGATTTGCCAACTCACCGGCATGGACGTGAGCAACGCCAGCCACTACGATGGTGCAACGT
>JAGOBP010000272.1 GCA_017999195.1 Thermoflexales bacterium | reverse complement strand
AACGCCAGTCAGTTGAGAGAATTCGTAACCCGGCAAACTGACCGTAAGCGTCAACGGGCTGTTTGACTGATCGAGCCAGTAGTTATACTGGCCGGTGGCGTCGGTTACGAGATCCCACACCGTGGTGGCGCTTTGAACGGTAACGGTGACGCCGGCGAGAACGGCGGGGCTAGCATCGCAGTAGCCTTGCGTCGAGACGTTGCCGGTGAGTTTGCCCCAGCTGGCTGGCGCAGTGACCGTCAGCTTGACCGGAACATTGGGCACGCTGTACGGCGTGTCATTCTGAACCTTGAGCTGGGCGTTGTAGACACCCGGCTGTACCAGGCTGCCATCCAGGGTGACGGCCACAGGTTGCACGGCCGCCGAGGCCAGCGTGCCCGAGACGGGCGCGGTGCTGAGCCAGGGCACATCGGACGCGCAGAAGTCGGCGGTTTCGCCGGACTCGATCTGGAAGATCTTGCCGGTACCCTGATCGGACGCCCACAGGTTACCGTTGCAGTCGATCTCGAGGCCTGCGCCACCCGTGAAGCCTGTGGCGCTGAACGAGCCCAGCGCGGCATAGTTGTTGGCCGCATCCAAGACGTAGAACTTGCTGGCCGTCGCACTATCGACGACAAACAGGTGCTGCGTGGTCGGGTTGTAGGCTAGACCAGCCACAGCCAGACCGACATTCTTGCTGTTGAGCAAGGTGCCGTCGGACTTGAACTGATACACCATTGAATCATTCCAACTGCCCGCGAAGTACGTGTCAGTGGAAGGATCATAGGCGAGGCCGCGCTGTGACGTAGCGAAGCCGGTCGCGCCGGTGGGGCAAATCTTGTTGCCCGTGGGGCCGGTGGCCGGATCGACTTCAAAGATACAATTCGACACGCCGGTGTTGATGTTCATCACCCAGAGTGTGCCAGTGTTCTTGTTGTACGCGGCGTCCGCCGGACCATTGGTGGGCGCCCAAGTGTACGACTGAGAACGGCCACTAGGGGTGCCGGTCGGGGTGAATTCAAAGATTTGATTGGTGCCCCCCCAAGCAGCGGCGGGGCTGGAGACCCAGACCGTGTTATCGTCATGATCGTAGGCAACACCCCACGCGCCGGTAACACCCGTTGGAGTCCAGCTTTGCAGGACATTACCCGCTGCATACGGCGGGAAGGTGGGCGGCCTGGGGATACCCAGACCAATGCCATTCTTCCAGCCGTCTTGGCGGAATTGCTTCACGACGTAGGTGGGTTTCCCAATCGGACCATAGGGCACGCCGCCCTTGTCCAACTCGACGAGACTATACGTCGCAGTCAGGCTCCCGCTATTGGTCAGCGTCAACGGGACGGTGGTAGACAGACCCGCCGAGACGGACGCCGCAATCGTAGCCGGGGCCACTGCAATCTTGCCCGCGCCCAGCGCGAAGTTTTGACGCACCGTGCCGCTCAACGGCACAGACGCAGTCGCTACTTCGGTCTTGTAATTGGGCAGCGACGCGGTAATGGGCTGCGAGCCGGCCGGAGAGAACAACGTGTAGTAGCCGTTCCCAATGGTGGCCGTTGAACCGGTCGGGCTCTTGATCGACACACCTGCCAACGCCAGACTCGTGTTGACATCGGTCACATTGCCCACCACCAGACCGCCCGCACCCGGCAAGCACTTCTTCTCGCCGACGAAGGCGTTATCCACTTCCCACCACCAGTCCCAACCGGGGGCGACGTAGCGGAAGCGAATCTTGGCCTGAGCAGCGCCGCTCAACAGCGAGGTAACATCCTGGCTGAAGACGGCCGGTCCGCGCTGATCGGTGTTCCACGTCACGACGTTGCTCCAGGTCGTGCCGTTATCGGCGCTGACATCCACCGCTGCGACTTCAGCAGTGGCCAGATTATTGTAGTCGTAGTTAAACGACAGATTCACATTGGCGAGCGACGCGACATTCATGGCCGGCGAGGTGAGCGTGGTGCTCATCGTCGTACCGGTGCCGCAGATGTCACTGTCGGCCACGGCAAAGCCGCCCGTGCCGCCAGTTAGATTGCCGCGCACGCCGGGATCATTGAACGTCCACGGGCAAGTCGCGCTGCTGGTCACAGCCCAACCCGCCGGCAGAGCATTGGAACTGAACTGCTCCAACAAGCCGGTGACCGACAGTGAGTAGCCAGGAGCAACGCACGCCACCGCATCAACATTCAAGCCGACGTTGACGGTCGCATTGGCATTGACCGGCCCCACGTTCAACGTGGTGGGGGTGTAACCCGCCGAGAAAGCCGCGACGTTGAATTGATACGTCGTAGCCGAAGGCAGTGTCACGCTGTAGTAACCCGTCACCGGATCGGTCCAGATCGCGCCATACGGATAACCGACAATGTCGATCTTGGCGTACAACGGCCAACCGGCCACGGCATCGCGCACGGTGCCGCTGATCACGTAACTGGGCGCCGGATCAAGCCCGATGTTCAGCGTGGTCGTCACGCCTTCGCTGATCGATACATTGCTCAGAGTCTTCGGCAGGAAACCAAACGCCGAAGCGGTGACGGAGTAAGCACCGGTCAGCAGCAACATCGAATACGTGCCGCCGGCAGCGGTGCTGGTGGCGCCCGTCTGCGTCAGGGTGGCAACGGCCTGCACGGCCGCGCCAACGATCGGGGTGCTGGTGGCCGTATTGCTCACCACACCCGTCAATGTGCCTTGCGGACCAAGCGCACAATTGGGGAACTTGAACGACGCCACGCGCGTTTGCCACGGCGCGGTGCCGGTCGTTTGAATGTACTCGGTGGTATACCAGAAAGTACAATCATCCACCGGGTCAACCGTCATCGCGCTGTAGTCGCCCCAGCGCGCGCCAGTACCCGTCTGCGCACCGGAGCCGGTGATGATGCTGGCTTCCGCTTGCGGCAGTGTGCCCAACGGATCGGTCGACAGACGACCGGCATACCGGATGGACGGGTCTAAGGTCGAGCTAGACACGCTGTAGCCCAGCGCGATATTGCCGACATGGTCCATCGCCAGGCTGCCCATCCAGCGATAGTGACCATCCGCCGGGGCATAGGTGCCTTGCTGATAGATTGTCGGTGTGGTGCTGAGGTCGCGCAGTTCGTACCAGCGTACGCCCGCCCGATCGGCCCCGTCGGCGAGGACGGTATGGTTCAGCAACACGGTTTCGTGGCTGCCAAAGTTGCGATACGTCGCCCGGAACATCATGCGATCGGCAATGGCGTCCAGTTTTTGCGCCGAGCTTTGCTGCGGAATGCAGGTGCGAGCGCCCGACACGGTACACGGCAACAGATCGAAATTGGCCGTGGGCAGCACAAAATTGGGCTGGCTGGCCAAACCAAAGGTGGAATTGGCAGGCGTTGTCCAGTCCACATGGAACTTCCACATGCGGATGGCATCGCTCGGCGCAATCCACGAAGAGTCGTCGACTTCAAAGAAGTAGGCGGGTGAACCGGCGGGCGGCAACGTCGAGCCATCCAGATCGGCCGGCAACATACCGCCGTAGTTGGAACTGGCGGCGAACAGGTCGAAATACTGGAAGGTCGCAGCCTGGCCGGTCAACATCTTGGCACGGTCAAAGGCGAAGACACCCGCCCCAGCCCAGCCGCCACCCTCAAACTGATTGACGGTCATGTAGTAACCATCGGGCCACACCGAGATCTTCGGGTAGTCGTCCATCTTGGTGGCATGGACTTGGAAGGTGTACGGATACCAATCGGCGGGCACATTCGTCGGCGTGCCGGTCTTGGAAATCGCGATACATTCATAGAACGGGCCGCTGGGATAGTTGGGCAGCTTGAACTGGCTGATCAACCACCGATCGGACATCTGGTCGTACACGACAATGGGGTCGCCGTCATCAGCACCGGCGCACACATCGCCAGTCGGCCACAGTGCGCTGGGGAAGAAGGGGCCATACAACAAGTTGCCCGATTTATCGTAAACCGCCATCGACACGTTAACCATCTGAACGTAATGGTTGGGGCCAACATCGCCAACGGTGTCGGGCGGGTAATAGCCAGAGATGTTATCCAATGCCTCAAAGTTCACGATCGGAGCAGGCATATTCACGGCTCCGGGTTTATTCTGGAGCGCTCCGTCACCACTCGGCGCAGACGGGCCGAATGCTTTGGGCAACAAATTATTGGCGAATCGCTCGGCGAGTCGATCTTTGCTCTCCGGTACCGACGTAACGGTCGGCGCGGCGGGCAGACCCTCAGTACGGGCCGGTGAAACCGGCTGGCTCACCGTGGGTTTCGATGGGCTCTGAGGGGCAGTCGGCGCGGGATTCGTCACAGCAGACACCGGTGCAGCGGAAGCCGGCAGCGGGACTGCACTCAACAGCAACGCGACTATCACCATCAAATTCAACGTGGCGCGTCGTCTCACAGTTATCCTCCTAAACGTTTGGGGTTCTCCACGATACAGGCACAACAGGCAATTACACAACACTTCCGACAGTGAACGGGCCGCTTTAGGTTGAATCACGCAATAGCACTACCTCCTTGCGAACTAGCCGTTCCGACCAGGCCCAACAGGCACTTACTCGGCGCGGCGGCAAGTCAATTACACGACAGACAACAGCCGTGGGGACACTGAATGATGATAGCGCGTAAAACAGCAACGACCAGACAATTAACAAGTTGAGGGTGGGGAGTTGGCTTTGTCACGATGTTGAATCATAACGAACGAATCACCATTTGTCTAGACGTTCATCAAAATTTTAAGGAACGAACCGTATCTTTTTCGATGTATTCTTCGTTATAAATATGTGTTTCGAACATGTAATTCGTTCCAACCAAAAATAAACGCGGCCTCGATTCAAGCCATCGAGGCCGCGTTTTATCGACAGATGTCGGAGAAGTTATGCGCCGAATTTGCCCAGGCGCTTGGCGTAAGCCAGTGCCAGCATCATCAAATCTTGCGCCGGGAAGCGGCCCAACGCGCCCTTGATGGCTTCGGTTTCGCCAAAGGCTGTACATTCATCGCGGCGCGTGACGCCCGGCGCCCACAACAGGGTGGGCACAGGATGCCACGAGTGGCTCTTCAACGCCCACGGCGTCGAATGGTCGCCGGTCACGATCAGCACATCGGGCTTCAGGGCCATCAATTGCGGCAGCGCCGCATCCACACCCTCGATCACTTTCGCCTTCGCATCGAAGTCGCCGTCTTCGCCGCGGCTGTCCGTATATTTGATGTGCACGAAGAAGAAATCGTACTTGTCCCAATTGTCGGCCACGGCCTTGAACTCGTCTTCGGGCTTGCCGCCTTCGAAGCCGATCACGTCCATGCCCACCAATCGTGCCACACCCTTATACATCGGGTACACGGCCACGCACGCCGAGCGCAAGCCGTAGGCCTGCGGGAAACGCGGCAGATCGGGATACGAGGCAAAGCCGCGCAACGTCAACGCATTCGCGGGACTTTCGTTCTTTAGAATTTCGCGCGCTTTCGCAATCCACTGATTGAACAATTCAGCCGTCTTTTCAGCGGCGGCGGTCTGCGCCATGGCGGGCAGCGGCGGCGCTTTCTTCTGCGGATCGGTATCCGCGATGTGCCCATCCAGCCCTTCGCCGCGCAAGACCACGCAGAAGCGATAATCCTGCACAGGCTCGACAAACACCTCAACGCCGGGCAGCGTAATCGGGCGCAGTTTCTCCACCAACTCCACACACTTAGACGTGGGGATGCGGCCCGCGCGCCGATCGATGATCACACCGTTATCGTCCACCGTGCAGAAGTTGCCGCGCGCGGCCACGTCTTTGTCGGTCAACTGAAAACCAATGCCGACGGATTCCAGTACACCGCGCCCGATGACGTACTTCAGCGGATCGTAGCCAAACAGGCCCAGGTGACCGGGGCCGCTGCCGGGCGTCACACCCGCGCCCGCCGGTTGGCTCAAACCCAGATTGCCCTCCACGGCCAAGCGGTCGAGATTGGGCGTGTTCGCAAATTCCAATTCGGTCGGCCCGTTCAGATCACGCGGCAGACCGCCCAGCCCGTCCATCACCAGCAAGACAATCTTGCTTTGATTGGGGCTTACCAGTTCCTTCAATAGTTCAAAGTCAGCCATGATTCACCCTCG
>JAGOBP010000271.1 GCA_017999195.1 Thermoflexales bacterium | reverse complement strand
CTCCACATTGGCCGAACACTGCCTGGACCCTGAAAAAGTGGAACATGCCGCTTGGTATTTTGAGAACAACTACGCCACGCGCAGTTTGATCATCATCCGGCATGGTGAACTGGTGTATGAGAAATATTTCCGATCAATCCAGAAACCCAATCGGACCGCGAACATTTACTCGGTGACCAAGAGTGTGCTGTCGGCGCTGGTGGGTATCGCCGTAGATCAAGGGCTGATCGATTCGCTTGATCGCAAAGTCAGCGAGTATTTCCCGGAATATTTCTATCCGACGACTGATCCGCGCATGGCGCAAGTTACGCTGCGCGACCTGCTCACGATGTCAGCCGGGTTCTTGTGGCTCGAAGACGGCCCGATCGAGGCCCAGTGGCAAGCCAGTCGCAATTGGGTGGAAGCGGCGATCAATCTGAAGTTTATCGAACCACCGGGCACGGCCTTTACGTACAGCAGCGCCAACACCCAACTGCTGTCGGCCATTCTTACTAGAGCCACAGGCCAATCGTTGCGAGAGTATGCCCAGCGCAACCTATTCACACCGCTGGGCATTCCGGCCAGCCGCTGGCATTGGGGCGTCGATGAACAAGGTTATGCCGTCGGCGGCTTTGCCATGAATCTGCGGCCGCGCGACCTGGCGCGCTTTGGCTATCTCTACTTGAATCAGGGTTACTGGGACGGTCAACAGATCGTTTCGCGGGAGTGGATTCAGCAATCGACGAGCGCGCAGATCAATACGGGCATGGGCGTGAAGTATGGTTATCTGTGGTGGGTGCATCCCTGGCCCGATCGGGCCGCGTTTGAGGCGATCGGTTACGGCGGGCAGAGTCTCTACATTGCGCCCAGCCTCGATCTGGTGGTGGTGGTGACGAGTGAAGTGAGTTCCAGCGGTTCGGGCGCGCCGGATGCGGCCCCGATTATTTCCGAATGGATCATGCAGGCCGTTACGGATCGTTGACGGCGCAGGGCGTCACCCTGTCGACAAGCAGCATGAATGTGAACTAGCGTGAACTACTTCGAAGGGTGTCCTCTATACGCGCGAGTCGGTGGCGGGTGATAGCCCGCGCTGTGAAGTCGGCCGCACTGTCCCCGATCACGCTCTCAGCCCACATGAGCGACGTTTCACCTATCACGCGATTCATGTGACAGGCCGCCCTGGGTTTGCGCGAGGCTGGCCTGGTGCAAGATCGCCGTGATGGCTGGAATAGTTATTATCGCGTCACTCAGCCACAGGTGTTTGCGCTGCTGGATGTGGCGCACGAAGTGAAGGGCATCCCGATGTTGATTGAGTTGAGACAACGGGTTTACGAGGGCAAGCCAACCATTGCCCCTCAACCATTACGTGAGGTGAATTTTGGATAAAAGTACGGTCCTGGTTTTTACGCGGAATGGCCTGGGCGAAGCGCCCGCCGAGTTACAGCAACGCCTGGCTGGAAAGTTTCTGAGCCTGATCGACAACGAGGCCACCTTGCCGGCGAAGATTCTCTTTTACACCGACGGTGTGAAATTGGCGTGCGCTGGCTCGCCCGTGATCGATCAATTGCAGGCATTGAAGGCTCGGGGCGTTGAACTGATCCTGTGCTCGACCTGCCTGGATTATTACGGCCTGACCGATCGCGTTGCCGTGGGCATCGTCGGCAGCATGCCCGATATTATCGAAGCCATGCACCTGGCAAGCAAGGTGATCAGTCTGTGACCGCACCGGGCGCGAAGTCGCCCGGCCGGTGAAGGGACGTTGGCGCACGGCTGAATTGCGATCAGAATCGAAAGTGGCGTAGACGGTGCGCCTTGCGCCGCATCCGCGCTTCGCTCGTGAAGCGTCCCCACAACCAGTCTCCCCATGCGGACATTTGCGACTATAATCAACCGCATCTTGCAGCTAAGGCTAAGCGGGTTGTTGAGCGAGTCGCCGTGACATTTGTGGTTACCCCTTATGCTATTGCCAGCGCCGTGGCCGCCGTGGTCGCGCTGATCGTTGCGGCGGTCGCGTATCCTCGCCGTGCCTCCCCCGGCGGCCGGTCACTGACCGCGTTGATGTTGGCCGCCGCCATTTGGTCGGCGTTTACGGCGTTGGAATATGCCGCCGTCGGCATCCCCGGCAAAGTATTTTGGGCCAAACTGGAATACCTGGGCGTGGTCAGCGCGCCGGTCTTCTTCTTGCTCCTCGCTTTGGAATACCACGGTTCCGAACATTGGCTGTCCCGTCGCAAACTCGGCTTAGTGGCCGTCATTCCGCTGATCACGCAGAGCCTGGCCCTCACGAATGAAGCGCATGGCTTAATCTGGTCCAGCTTCACGCCGGCGTTGGCCGGTCAAAATCTGCTGATCTATGGGCACGGCCCCTGGTACTATGTCGGCGTGGTGGGTTACTCGTCGTTGCTGATGTTGATCGGGACGCTGTTGCTGATTCGCGCCGCGCTGAGTTATCCCAACATCTATCGTTCCCAGGCCACGGCCCTTATCTTTGGCGCGCTGGTGCCCTGGCTGGGCAGTGTCTTATACGCGTTGAATATCAGCCTGTGGCCGGGCTATGATCCGGCGTCGCTGTTGCTGGCCTTCACCGGCGCGTTATTTGCCTGGGGCATTTTTCGGTTCCGATTGCTGAACCTGGCACCGGTCGCGCGGCACACCGTCATTGAAAGTATGCGCGATGCGATGGTGGTGATCGATGATCGCGATCGGATCGTCGATCTCAATCGGGCTGCGCAACACCTGATCGGCCCGTCGGCGACGACGTTGATCGGCCAGCCGCTGGCCCAGGTTTGGCGCGCGTGGCACATCCCGCTGGATACGCTGCGTGACCAGAATCAAACTCACATCGAGTTGAATTTGCCCGGCCAACACGAAGCACGGCAGTATGAGGCGCAGCTGTCGCCGCTGGCCGATGGGCGCGGCAACCTGACCGGGCGCGTCATTGTGTTGCATGACGTCACCGAACGCCAACAGGCAGAAGCGGCCCGCTGGGCCAGTGAACAACGCTACCGCATGCTGGCGGACAATGCCTCGGATGTCATCTGGATTCTGGATGTGGAACAAGAATTTTTCAGTTACGCCAGCCCCTCGCTTCCGCGGCTGGTCGGTTACACGGCCCTGGAGCGGCTGAACCAAAGTCTGGAACAAACCGTGACGCCGGCCTCGCTGGCGTATCTGCGGGCGGTGATCCCCGAGCGCGTTGAGCGCATGTTGCACGGGCACACCGAGCCGTATACCGATGAGGTGGAACTCATCCATCGGGACGGGCAGAGGGTGATTGCCGAATCCACGACGCGTTTTCTAGTCAACCCGGCGACGAGCCGGATAGAATGCATTGGCGTTTCACGCGATATTACGGAGCGGAAGCGCGCCGAGGAAGCGCTGCGGCAAGTCAACCTGGCGTTGGCGCACACCCAGGCGCAAATGATCGAGCAGCAGCGCGCTGTGGCCGTGCTGGAAGAGCGTGAGCATCTGGCACGCGAACTTCACGACAACTTGGGCCAGGTGCTGGGCTTTGTGAATCTGCAAGCGCAGGCGGTTCGGCAGTTTTTGGCCGAGGGCGATCACGCGCAAGCCGACGTGCGCCTGGCGCGATTGGCCGCCATTACGCAGGAGTCACAGGCCCAACTGCGCGACACCATTGCCCGCCTGAAATCGGCCGCCCCGATCGAGCGGCAATTCTTTCCCGGCCTGACGGCCCTGCTGGACAAAGCCCGCCGCGACTACGATCTGCGGATTACGCTGGACAGCGCCCCGACGGTGGAAGAGCGTGGCTTTGCGCCGGAGGTCGGCGCGCAACTCTTGAACATCATTCAAGAGGCGCTCACCAACATCGGCCGGCATGCGGGCGCGATGAGCGTCGCCATCACCTTGGTTGAGCAGGCCGATCGGGCTGAGATCAGCATTGTCGATGACGGCCGCGGTTTCGATCCACGCCAACCGATCGACGATCACGCGCATTTCGGGTTGCGCTTTATGCGCGAGCGCGCGCAACACGTCGGCGGCGACTTGAGCATTCAGGCCCGGCCCGGTGATGGTACGCGCGTGAGCGTGCAGATGCCGCTGCGTCCGATCGAGGCAGGAGTCACGCCATGAGGGTTTTATTAGTCGACGATCACGCGATCTTTCGAGAAGGCTTGACCAGCCTGTTGACCGCGCATCACATCGACATCGTCGGCGAGGCGCAGGATGGCTTCGAAGCCTTCGAGCAGGCGCGCGCCCTGCGCCCCGACGTGATCTTGATGGACATTCAAATGCCGCGCTGCGACGGCCTGACGGCCACGCGCTTGATCAAAGCCGAATTGCCTGAAATCAAAATCGTCATGCTGACCATGGCCGAGGATGACGCGAACTTGTTTGAAGCGGTCAAGAGCGGCGCGTCCGGCTATCTGTTCAAGCGCGCCAACGCCGATGAATTTTTAGCGTTGTTTGATGATCTGGCGGAGGGCCGTGCGCCTTTCTCACCGGGGCTGGCGGCCAAAGTGCTGGCCGAATTTGCGCGGCTGGCGGGCGGCGCACGTCCGATCGGGCCGGCACCCACACCCACGCCCGTTGAACCGGTGAGTCTGCCCGGTTTGACGCCTCGTCAAGTGCAAGTGCTCACGCTCATCGCGCAGGGGCATACGTACAAGGCTATCAGCGATACGCTGGGCTTAAGCGAACGGACGATCAAATATCACATGGCCGAAATTCTGGAACGTTTGCATCTGGACAATCGCGCGCAGGTCATCGCCTTTGCGGTGCGGCGCGGTCTGGGTCGAGCGCCGTAGCCGTTTGCTTGTCGGGCCGACAACCGCAGGGACAGTCTTGATCTGGTCAAGACTGTCCTTTTTTATTGACCCAGACTGTCCTTGGGGACAGTGACACCCGGCGGCCTTTGGGCATACGATGAGTCCACGTGTTTTTAGTCGGTCACAAGGACACTTATGCCTACGCCGCGCCGCATCGTCCTCTTTGGCAATTCCATTTTTATCGCCGGTATCGAAACTTGTCTGCGCGGCCAGGCTAACCTGGACCTGGTTCGGGTGGATGATCGCTCGCCCGAAGCCGAGCAGGCGTTGCGCAGGTTGGCCGCGGACACGATCGTGTTTGATGCCAGCAGCGACCTGCCGCCCTATTTGATGCCGCTGCTTCAATCTTCGCTCAATCTGGTGTTGATCGGAGTAGACCCGTCCGAAGACTCGGCGCGGGTCTACTCCAGTCGGCAGCCGCTGATTTCAACCATGCGCGATCTGGCGCAGATTATTCTGCACCCTTAACGCGCGCCGTTATATCGACTCACACCTCATCAACAAGGAGATCATCGTAATGAACACACCTCGGAACCTGAAATGGCAGTTGGGCCTGGCTTGCGTGCTGGCGCTGGCGGGCGTGATTCTGATGTCGGCGCAGATCACGCGCGCGGCTGGCCCGTGGTATGTCGATCCGGCGGGAAATGATGGCAATGATTGTCTGAGCATCGGCAGCGCGTGCCAGACTATTGCGGTGGCCATCGGCAAAGCCAGTGCGGGCGACACCATCAATCTGGCCGCGGGCACTTACACTGAAAATGTGACCGTAACCAAGGCGCTGACTTTTGTCGGCGCGGATGCGGCCACCACCATCGTCGACGGCGGCGGGACGGGGCGCATCTTCAACATTACGAGCGGTGCGGTGACTCTGCAAGGGTTGACCCTTCGCAACGGCAGTGCGGGTTCCGGCTATGGCGGCGCGATTCAGACTTACAGCCCGTTGACGTTGAATGCCGTCACGGTCTATACCAACACCGCTTATTATGGCGGCGGCGTCTACGCAGTAGCCAACGTCACGCTGAGCAACAGCCGCTTCGAGGATAACACTGCCACCGGCCCCAACATCAACAACGATGTGCGCCGGGGCGGCGGCGGCCTGTATGTCACCGGCAACTTGACTGTGACTCAGACCGATTTTGTGTTCAACCATACAGCCGGGACCGGCGGCGGTGTTTCCATCCGGGGCAATGCCGTGGTCAACGGCGGCAGTTTTTTACGTAATGCCACAACGTACGAACCGGCGGGTTCGGGCGCGGCCATCGGCATTACGGGCACACTGTACATGAG
>JAGOBP010000270.1 GCA_017999195.1 Thermoflexales bacterium | reverse complement strand
CATTCAAGCGTGCTTACTGTTGGATGTGGAGGTGCTCGATCATTTGGTGATCGCCCAGCAGCGCTGTGTAAGCCTGAAAGCGCGGGGGCTGGCGTTTGGGTAATGACGGGCAATTGGTAACTGGTCAACTGGTCAACTGGTGATTGGTAACTGGTCAACCGGTTACCGATTACCGATTGACCAATCCCCAATTACCAACCTACTGCTCCCCCAACAACTCCACTTCCGCAATCGAGGCGGAATAGCTGTGGCCGGAGGCGTAGAAGGTAATGGCCGTGATCTGCGAGGGCTTCAGCGTCGGCATCAAATCGCCGGAATCATAGGTGAATGAGAAGTTGCGCGGCACGCGGATATGCTCGACGCGCGCGCCGGATGTGGTGTTGTAATTGGGGTTGACGCCGTTGGGATCGAGCTGCGAGTAGAAACCTTGTAAATAACTGCGGTCCGTGCCGTTGTCGTCCTTATAATCCAGCCGCACCATCATGGGGCACTCGCTGCCCGCCTGACCGCACACAAAGACATCGTGACTGATGACCTTCACGACAAAGTGCAGCTTTAAGGCCCGGAAGTCGCGCACATCCTTGTTGATAGCCTGGCGCAGCGCAGTCTCGGCATGATACAGGCCCTCGCGCTGAAAGAGCGCCACCCGGCGGCTGCCGTCCGTCACGATGGTCACATCGCCGGGCGATTCAGTCGGTTGCTGCAAATCGTGACTGGTTTCCCAGGTTCCGTCCAACGGCAAGCGGAAATTGCCATTGATGACCAGATTCCGTTCCGGCGACAAGATGCCTGCCGGCCGGCTGTCCAACTTCACCACGGTGCGCTGTAACGGCCCAAGGGCCAGGCTGGAACCTTGCGCGTTGACCGTCGCGGAGCCTTCACGCACCGTAACCTGCGCTTCGTCATTCGTCACATCGACGGCATAAGTGCCGTCTTGCAGTTGGGCCGTGGCCTGCGGCGTGACCAGTTCACACTCGATGGGCCGCTCCAAAGCACCGGCCACGCTCAACCGCACCCGCCCGCCTTCAACGCCGAGCTGCACTTGATGCGGCAGGCCGCTTTGGGTGAAACGGGGCGATCGGGCGCGGAGAATGCCCAGATTGGTGCTGCCATAAATTTGCACCGTCAACAACGTGGTTTGATCGCCAGTGGCGCGAATCGTCAACAAAGCCTGCACGTTTTCATCAGCGCGGATGGATGACCCTTCGGGGATATTCGCCAGGCCCGTCGTCACCCCGATCGGTTCGTCCAGCCCGGCGCGCCGCACAAGCACCGTGCCTTGCTGCACTTCCAGCGTGATCGACGCGACATCCGTCGAGTCGTTGATGAAACTGCGAATCGACAGCGGCACAGCCACCGTCAAGCCGATGCAGATCAGCAGTGAGACCAGCAGCACTGTCCAGGCTAAACGTTCGGGATTGCGACGCATACCATTTCCGTGACGGCCCGGTCAGCGGACACCGGGCCATCGGGGCTAGAAATCGACCGTGAATTGATCGAACGTATCGGTCGAGGCGAGGAAATCATACTGAAGATCATCGACGCGCGCCGAGGGCGGCCCGTGCCGCAACCACGCCAGCAAACGGTCCAGTGCCGGACGCGGCCCTTCGGCCACCACTTCCACGCTGCCGTCGTCGCGATTGGCCACCCAGCCCGTTAAACCCAGGGCCGTGGCCTGATCGCGGGTGTAAAAGCGGAAACTCACCCCTTGCACTCGTCCGCGCACCTGGGCTTGTAAGCGCTCGGTCTTCTTCGCCATATCACGCTGTTCCATCCTTCAAAGTGGCGCGATAATACCATGTGAGGATACAAGAGGCAAGATGCGAGGTGTGCAGGCAAATCTGCTACGGTTGGCGAAATCATCGCAACCACGCGCAACACGGTCACACCCGCTGGCGCGGGTGTCCAGACTGGTTACCGGCCGTCATTCTAGCCCTGCATCTGGGTCAGTTCCACCAGATCGTAAAACGGCCCTTGTTCAGACGTGATCATCTGCGTATTCAGCGTCATCAATGGCACGCGCTCTTCGACCTCGGCGGTCTTGATGATCATGTAGCCCAACTGGCGTTCGCGGAAGGAATAGTGTGCGTGGATGCCACCGTTGATGCGTTCGGCAAAGGCCGCGCGCAGCGCCTCGGCCCGATCGGGCGTGGTGACGGCGACGAAGTTATCGCCACCGGCGTGCCCCAGAAAATCCTGATGTCCGCCCAATTGCTCCACCACCTGCGACAGCGCTTGCGCCGCAAAACGCAGCACATCCTCACCGGCGATGAAGCCGTACGAAGCGTTGAAGTCTCTGAAGCCGCGCAAACTCGATCGGATCAGCGCCCACTCGTCGGTGCGACGCAGCAAGGCGCGCAGTTGCTCTTCCACCAGGCGCGGCCCCGGCAGGCCGGAAATCGGATCGACCAGGTTTTGAAACTCGGCGCGGCGCAGCGCATTGCGCAGACGCAGGCCCAGTTCTTCTGCATCCACCGGCTTGGCCATGAACTCATCCGCGCCGGACGACAGCGCCTGCAAGCGATCGTCGCGACGGGCCTGCGGCGTTAGCAGCGTAATGTGCAAGTGGCGCGTGCGCGGCGTCGCGCGAAGGTCGTTGCATAACGCGACCACATCAACCTCGGGCACATCCAGATCAACAATGATCGCCTTGGGCTGGGCCTGTCGTGCTACACTCAACGCCTCGTCTTTCGACGTTGCCGTCAGCACGACATAGTCCACCGAAGCAAAATAGGCCCGCAACAAACTGGCCGTCAGTTCATCGGCCAGCATCAACAAGACGCTACCTTTAGTCGCCATACCCGCATCTCCAAGTCTAACGTCACTGTGTAACGGCATGATTATGCCCATGTTACGGGAATTGGTCAACTGGGTGTAATTGGTTGCCACGCCCTATGAGTTAGAGTATAATCGCTGAGATTCAGTGAAATTAGAGGTGAATGTGTCCGAAGACTTGACAACGCCGGCGACTGACAGCGCTTTGCCCCCCCAACCTGTCCCCGCCGAAGCACCACCACGCACCAATTTGCTGCGCGAAATCATCGAAACGGTTTTATTGACCGCCATCATCTTCCTGTTGGTCAACACGGCCACCGGCCGGTTTCGCATTGAAGGCCAAAGCATGGAGCCGAATCTGCACGACAACGAATACGTGCTGATCGACAAGATTTCGTATCTCTTGCATACCCCCGAGCGCGGCGATGTGGTGGTGTTGCTGCGGCCCGGCGAACGCGATTACATCAAGCGCATCATCGGCCTGCCCGGCGATACCGTGGAAGTGCGCGGCGGGCAAGTGGTGGTCAACGGCATCGTGCTGGAAGAGCCGTACATCAATCAGGCCATCCGCGTCGATATTCTCGCCCGGCAGGTGGAACCCGAGCGCTATTTCGTCATGGGCGACAACCGCAACAACTCCAGTGATTCGCGCTCTTTCGGCACCGTCGCGGCGGCAGACATCGTCGGGCGCGCGTGGCTCGTCTACTGGCCGCCGTCGGCGTGGAGCGCAGTGCCGCATTACACTTATCAGGCGCTTCAAACTCAGTAACTTTTCTCGATCAATTAAAGGCCAATCTAGTGTCCGATCAATCCTTGCAACCCGCGGCGGAAGTCGTCACGACGACGCCCATCGAAACCGAAGCAATCCTGAAACCGCAGTCGAACTTGTTGCGTGAAATCGTCGAAACGGCGCTGCTCACCGCCATCATCTTTCTGGTCGTGAACGCCGTCATCGGCCGCTTCCGCATCGAAAGCGTGAGCATGCAGCCTAATCTGTACGAAGGCGAATACGTCATCGTCGATAAAATTTCGTACACCCTCAGCACCCCGCAGCGCGGCGACATCATCGTCTTTGAAAAGGTCGGCCAACCCGATCTGATCAAGCGCGTCATCGGCCTGCCCGGCGACACTGTTGAAGTGCGCAATCAACAGGTCTTCGTCAACGGCGTTGCCCTGAAAGAGCCTTACATCGCCAATCCACCCAATTATGCCTTCGGTCCCGTGCAAGTTGAACCGGGACGCTACTTTGTGTTGGGCGACAATCGCAGCAACTCCAGCGACTCGCACGTCTGGGGTACCATTCCCGCCGACACCATCGTCGGCCGCGCGTGGATCATCTACTGGCCCCCGCCCAACTGGCAGATCGTGCCGCACTATTCCTACGCCGTCGCCGAAGCACGCTGATCCGACGGCCACCTTACACGAGGCCTAACGTGTCAATTGACGAATCGCAAGTGCGTGATCTGGTCCGCGCCGTATTGCGACGCACGTTGGGTCTGTCTGCAACCGATCGGCCTGCCGCAGCGATTACGGAACAACGCTTAGCGGCGGTTGCTTCTGGCACGGACGTCAAAGTTGCACCCAATCAAATCGTGACACCTCTGGCTCGCGAAGCCGCACGCGAACGCGGCATCCATTTGATCGAACCGGCGGGCGTCACCAGTCCGATCGAGCGCGCGAAGGCGACCAAGACCGTCGCCATCGGTTCCGATCATGGCGGCTACGAACTCAAACAACTCATTCGCACATATCTCGGCGAACTCGGTTATGCGCCGCTCGATTGCGGCACGTTTTCAACCGAAGCCGTGGATTATCCTGACTTTGCTTTAGCTGTGGCCGAACTGGTGGCCAACGGTCGCGCCTGGCGCGGCATCGTGATTGATGGCGCGGGCATTGGCTCGTGCATGGCCGCCAATAAGGTTCCGCACATTCGCGCCGCTTTGTGCTATGATCAAGCCACGGCTGTTAACAGCCGCGAACACAATGACGCCAATGTCCTGACATTGGGCGCGGGTCTCATCGGCCCGGCGCTGGCTAAACAAATCGTCAAGACCTGGCTGGACACGCCGTTTGGTGGCGGACGGCATGCCAAGCGCGTCGATAAAATCATCGCCATCGAACGACGGTTTCTGAAATAACATGTCCATTGATAACGCTCAACTCGAACAACTGGTCGAAGTCATCACCAAACAGGTGCTGATTGCTTTGAATGATCCGGCGGCCTCGGCCAAACCGATCGAGATCCCGGCCCCCACCGGCCGCGATCCCGTCGATCATGTGCGCCGCGTCGTCGATGCAGGCGCGACCCGCATCACGGCCAGCGTAGGCGATGCGCCCGACGATGCCGAATTGGCGAACTACATCGATCACACTTTGCTCAAGCCGGAAGCCACCGATGCGCAGATCGCGCAGTTGTGCTATGAGGCGCGCAAGTTCAACTTTGCGGCGGTGTGCGTCAATCCCAGCAAAATCAAGTTGTGTTCGCAACTGCTCAAAGATTCGCCCGTGAAGATCGCCACGGTCGTCGGCTTCCCGCTGGGCGCAACTCAGCCCGAAGTGAAAGCGTACGAGACACAACAAGCCATCGACGACGGCGCGACCGAGATCGATATGGTCATCAACATCGGCGCGATGAAGAGCAAAGACTACGCCCTGGTCGCGCGTGATATTGCCACTGTGGTGAGCACGTCACAGACCGGCGGCGCGATCACCAAAGTCATCATCGAAGCCGCGCTGTTGACCGACGAAGAAAAAGTCATCGCCTGTAAATTGGCCAAAGAAGCGGGCGCGGAATACGTCAAAACGTCCACCGGTTTTGCGTCGGGCGGCGCGACCGTGCACGACGTCGCGTTGATGCGCTGGGCAGTCGGCCCGGAGATGGGCGTTAAAGCGGCGGGCGGCATCAAGACCTATGCCGATGTCGTGAAGATGATCGAGGCGGGCGCAACGCGCATCGGCGCCAGTGCCAGCGTCAAGATCATGCAAGAAGCCAATCAATGATCAATGTGCAATGATCAACGATCAATTTTGAAAGATCAGCGATCAAGGCTAAAGCCAATGCAAACCTGTCAAAACTGTCACGCGGGGCATCTGCACAAAAAGCACATTCCCTATGCCAACTGGCATGCCAGCGAATTCATCGTCATTCAAAACATGCCCGCGTGGCAATGCGATGTGTGCGCCTATTGCGAGATGGATACCGAAGTCATCAACCGCTTGCTGCCCTTGCTTGGCCCGGTCACGCGGCCCGATCCGTCACAGCCGCGCCGCATCCTAAAAT
>JAGOBP010000269.1 GCA_017999195.1 Thermoflexales bacterium | reverse complement strand
CCAGATTGCCGTTGACGGCCTGCATCTGCTTCTGCAAGTTGCGCAGCGCCAGATGCGTGGCGACGCGCGCCGCCACTTCTTCCACCTGAAACGGCTTGGTAATGTAATCGACCCCGCACGCCGTAAAGGCCTTGACCTTGCTGTCAATATCGTCCAGCGCGCTGATAAACAGCACCGGCACATCGCGCGTCAGCTCATCGGCCTTGAGCCGCTGGCAGACCTCAAACCCGTTTAAGTCGGGCATGTTCACGTCCAGCAAGATCAGGTCGGGCGGCGCGGCGCGCGCGGCATCCAGCGCCAGCAGGCCGCCGGGGACCGGGCGCACCTTGTACCCGCGCACGCTCAACATCTGCGCCAACAAGCGCAAATTGGCCGGTGTATCATCGACCACCAGAATATCACCCAACGGCTGCGCCGCATCTGTCATGCTGATTCTCCTGCAGGCTGCACTAATCGCAAAATCTGATCGTAGTTAAAGTTGCGCGCCAACTCGGTCAATTGATCGGCCAACGCCGGCTCGCTCGGGCGTAGCTGATCGATCAAGGCCAACATCCGATCGAGGTCGGCGGCGACCGTGGCTTGTTGTAAGTCGGCGCGCCAGGCGGCGGGCAGCGCGGTGGCCGCCACCAGCCGATCGGGCCGGCGCGGCAACGGCGAGTTGATCGCCGCCTCGTCGGCATAGACAAAGCGCACGCCCAATTGGCGGATCAATTGATCGAAGATTTCTTCTTCACGAAACGGCTTGCGCACAAAATCGGCGCAGCCTTCCGCCATGATCATATCACGATCTTCCTGAAAGGCGCTGGCCGTCAACGCGATAATCACGGTGGCCTGGCCGCGCGCCGAGGCCTTGATGCGGCGGGTGGCTTCGTAGCCGTCCATCACGGGCATGCGCAAGTCCATCCAGATCAGGTGCGGCTGCCAGTCGGCCCACACCGCCAGCGCCTCTTCCCCGTTCGCGGCCTCGCGCACTTCAAAACCCAGCGGCGTCAGCAGCTTGACCAGCAGCAGCCGGCTCACCGCCCGGTCGTCGACCACCAACAGCCGGTAGCGCGGCTGATTAGGCTCCAGCCCGATTACGCGCCGGGGCCGCGTGGCGCGCGGCATATCGGCTTCGGCGGCCAGCGCCACGGGCACCTCAAACGCAAAGGTGCTGCCCTGCCCCGGCACGCTGTTCACGCGCAGTTCGCCCCCCATCATTCGCACGAATTCGTAACTGATGGACAGGCCCAGGCCGGTGCCTTCGGTTGATTTTTGTCCGCTGGCCAATTGCACAAAGGGCTTGAAAATCAGGGCCAAATCTTCGTCCGTCAAACCGGGGCCGCTGTCTTCCACCCTGATCTTCAGCCGCTCCGATTGATAGACGGCGCGCAAGGCCACGCCGCCGCTGGTCGTGAATTTGACGGCATTGCCCACCAGGTTGATGATGATCTGCCGCAATTTGCCTTCGTCGGCCTGCACGTAACGCGGCAGGTCGGACGCGATGTCAAACGCCAGGGACAGGCGTTTATCGGCGGCGCGCAGCTTGAACAATTCTTCCAGGTCGGTCAACATGTGCCGCAAGTCAAAATCGACAGGGCGCAGGGTCATGCGGCCCGCTTCGATCTTGGACATGTCCAGCACATCGTTGATCAGCGTCAAGAGATGCTCGCCGCTGTGCTGAATGATGCTCAGGCTGTCGTGTTGATCGTCGGTCAGGTTGGTATCGTGCGACAGCAATTGGGCAAAGCCCAGAATCGCGTTGAGCGGCGTGCGCAGCTCGTGGCTGACATTGGCAAGGAAAGCGCCTTTGGCCTGGCTGGCCGCCTCGGCGGCTTCTTTGGCTTGCTGCAATTCACCTTCGATGCGCCGCCGCTCGGTCAATTCGGTCTGCGCCTGCTGATACAAGCGCGCATTGTGCACAGCCGTGGCCGCCTGATCGGCGAAGATCGCCAGACGGGCGGCATGGGCCTCCGTGAAAAAATCGGTGGTGATGCTGTCCAGGTTGATGAACCCCACCGTCTCGCCTTTCACGCGAATCGGGGCGCTGAGATACGATCGGACCCAGCTAGATTCCGAGCGATCGATCCAACTGGGCTGCGCGGCCACGTCGGAAATAATCAGCGGCGCGCCGGTTTCAATCATCTGGCGCAGGTGGTGCGTTTCCGAGACGGGCAGATGCACGGACAACACCGGGCTGGGCGATTTGCCCCGGCTCTGGCAGACGTAGGCGTCATCGCCGCTGATCAGCATGATGTTGGCCTCGTCGTGCGGCACGACCCGCCCGACGTTCATCAAGATCCGATCGAGCACGGCGTCGAATTCGAGGGTGCTGTTGAGATCGGCGGCGGTGTTTTGCAGGGCTTCGGCCAGATTGCGCTGCTCCCGCTCGGCCGCTTCGACCAGTTTGCGCTCGGTGATGTCTTCTTTCACGGCCAGCAGCCGCACGATTTGGCCGTGCGAATCGCGAATGGCCGAGATGGACGCCGACTCCCAGTAGAGTTCGCCGTTCTTGCGGCGGTTGTGCAGCTCACCGCGCCACTCGCGCCCGCTCAATACGGTCTCCCACAAGTCTTTATACTGCGCCGAGGACATCTCGCCGGATTTGAGAATGCGCGGATTCTGCCCCAACGCCTCGGCTGAGGTGTAGCCGGTAACTTGCGTGAACTTTGGATTCACGTACTCGATGCGGCCTTTCAGATCGGTAATGACAATCGAGGTCGGGCTTTGTTCGACCAGAATCCGGTATTTTGCTTCGCTATCACGCAGCGCTGTTTCGATTCTGGCGCGTTCGGTCAGTTGTCTCCGAAATTGACGGCTGCCCAGGCGCATGACACACACGCCAAGCAACCACATGCCGCCGTGGCCGATGACTTCGGCCAGAAGCGGCAAATTGCTCGGCACGCCGATGAGGGGGACCACGTGCTGGGTGGCATTCCAGACAAAGGACATCAGCACAACAATGGTCCAGGCCACATTCAGCCTGAACATGTACCGATCGAGTCGCAACGTCCAGTCGGGGTAAGAAGTTGAATCCTGCATAGGCTGGCCTCGGTTACGCCTGCGGTTACACACACCAGTCAGGTCATTGTAATCGGGCCGGGCACGGGGGTCAATGCATCGCAAGTCACATAGCAGAGATTTTCCAAAGTCCGGTTAAGCCCTGATCACCGCGCCGCCTTCGGCGCGAGTTAGGCACAGCAACGCCGCCGGGGACGGCGGCTTGAGCGTGTGGCGAGCGACGCCCTGAGTCACATAGGCCAGACACCTGGCAAAGCGGGCGTCCGCGCCGAGGGTGCGGCGTGTGAATTGCCGCGACTGTGCCCCAAACACGTCGACCGCGAAATCCTGCGAATTGGCCTCAAGGACAAGCCTTCGGGCACAATCGCGATCATTCGCGGTCGAGGTGTTACGGTTGAGACAACCCGGTTGGGTTGTTAGTTACGGCTGATCAGCGGCAGGAACAGCCGGTACGGCTGCACCACGATGACAAAGGCTTGCGGCGCGGACGTATCGACGCCGCCGTTGGCCGTACCGCCATTGTCTTGCAGCGTCACGGTGACCGTCGCGCTGCCAAAGATGCTGGGAGCCGACGTAAACGACAGATCACCCGAAGTCGGATCGATCGACGGCAGGATGGCAAACAGCGCATTGTTCGAAGTCGCTACGTTGAACGTCAACGTTTGCGTAGACTCATTCGCCGGACCGGTGCTGATGCCGCTTGCCCAGCCGGCCACCAACTGCGGGCCAGAGTCGATGCGCACCGTTTGATTGGCCCCCTTGGCAAACGCGGGCACATCGTTGACGGCATTCAGCGTGATGGTAAACACCTTGGTCGCGGTGTCGACGCCGCCGTTGGCCGTGCCGCCGTTGTCGGCCAGCGTGACCGTTACGGCCGTGCTGCCAAAGGCATTAGCGGCGGGCGTATACGTCAGCGTACCGGTGCCCATGTCCAGCGTGGGCTGCGCGGCAAACAGAGTCGGCGTCGCCGCCGTTACCGTCAGCGTCAAGGTCTGACCAGTTTCATTGCTGGGGCCGGGCGTGACGTTGGTCATGAAGTTCAGCACCGTCTGCGCGCTGGAGTCTTCGTTGACCGCCGGGTTGAAGCCCAGACTGAAGGTTGGCGCTTGATTGATGAACATTACGGAGACGGTCACGAGCGCCGCGTTCGAGATCAGGCCGCGGTCGTTGGCCTGATACGTAAACGTGACCAGGCCGCTGAACGTAGGCGTTGGAATGTACACGAACGAGCCATCGGCGGCCAGAACCAACTGGCCGGAAGCCGGGCCGCTCAGCAGCGTGGCCGTAATCGGGCGGGCGTTGAGCGCCACGTCATTCGCCAGCACACCGGTCGCCGCCGGCACGATCAAGGCCGAACCCTGCGGGCCATTGTAGGCATCATCCACCGCCACCGGCGGCGCATTCACGCGGATGTTTACCGGATCGCTGTCACTGAAGGTTTCTAACTCGCCCGGATGTCCCAGGTCTTCCGTCGTCATGACCAGCGTCGTCACACCGAAGAAGCCCGGTGTCGGATCAAAGCGCAGATCGTTCAAGTTCGCATTGACATCCGTGATCGAGCCGGTGAACTGCACGATCGCGCCGCTGCTGCCCGTCGTCAACGTCAGGCCGGTGGTCGAGGCCAGCGTCAACGTGCCATTGCCCACACTCAACGTGAGGCTCATCTGCTCGTTGAATTGAATCGCATCATCGTCATACACCGCCAGATAGTTGCCGGTAGAGGTCGAGAAAAACAGCGCCGTACTCAGGTTGGTTTCCTGCTGGCCGGGCACGATGTTGATAGGCGCATCCGGCGAGGCAGACACATCGATGGTAAAGGTCTGCGCCGCCGACGTATCGACGCCGCCATTGGCTGTGCCGCCGTCGTCGTGCAGCAACACGGTCACCAGCGCGCTGCCGTTGAAGTGCGGCGTAGGCTTAAACGTCAGCGTGCCCAGCGGCGAGATGGCCGGCGGGATTTCAAACAGCGCCGCGTTATTGGTGGTCACGATAAAGTCCACCACCTGCCCGTTCTCATTGGTCGGGCCGGGCTTGATGGTGGTCGCCCAGCCATTAAACGTTTGCAGCGTCGAGGTGATGACGTTGAGGTTAGGGCCTTTGCCAAACGAGGGCGCATCGTTGACACTATCCACGGTGAGGGTGAAGACCTGCGCCACGCTGGTGTCTACCCCGCCCCGATCGGTTCCGCCGCTATCCTGAAGGGTCGCCGTCACCGTGGCGGTACCGAATTGATTGGCGGCCGGCGTAAACGTCAAGTTGCCGGTCGTAGCACTCACCGCCGGTAATACGCCAAACAACGTCACATTGTCGGTGGTTAGCGTAAAGGTCAACGCCTGGCTGGCTTCGTTCAACGGACCGGCACTGATCGCCGTGGCCCACGCGGCCACCGTCTGCGCACCGGCATCCTCGCTCACGGTACGATTGCTGCCCGCTGTAAACGACGGCACATCATTGACCGGATTGAGCGTGATCACAAACGTTTGCGGCGCAGACGTGTCGCTGCCGCTGTTCGCCGTACCGCCGTCATCGTGCAAGGTCACCGTCACGGTCGTACTGCCATAAGCGTTGGCCGCCGGCGTGTAAGACAGATCGCCATTGGCCGCGACCGCCGGTTGAACGCTGAACAACAGCGGATTGCCCGCCGTCGTCGTAAACGTCAACACCTGACCGGGTTCGTTCGGGCCGGATGAGATCGAGGCGGCCCAACCGGCCACCGCTTGCGCGGCGGCATCTTCATTCACGGCCTGGTTCGCCCCGGCCGTAAACGATGGCGCATCATTGACGGGCACACTGGTAATCTGGAAAGTCTGCGACGCACTGGTATTCACACCGCCATTGGCCGTGCCGCCGCCGTCGGCCAGTGTCACCGTCACCGTCGCGCTGCCGTACACATTGGGCGCCGACGTAAACGACAACGTACCAACCGAGTTGACCGCCGGTGCGCTGGCAAACAAAGCAGCGTTATCGGTGGTCAGCGTAAAGGTCAGGGCCTGGCCAGACTCATTAGCCGGTCCGGCGCTGATGGCCGTGGCCCAGTTCGAGATCGATTGTGCTCCGGCATCTTCCAGCAC
>JAGOBP010000268.1 GCA_017999195.1 Thermoflexales bacterium | reverse complement strand
CGGTCACATCGGTCGAACCGGCGCAACCAAACACGCGCAAAGAGTAAATCGTCGCCTTGGGGGCCACGCCCGGGCCGACGAGGAAGGAATCGAAGTTCATCCCCGACCCATACGTGCCCGTATACGTCTGGCCATTAGCATCCACACCATAGCCCGCCGCAATGCCCGCGACGTGCGTGCCGTGACCCGTGGTGTCCACGGCGGTCAAACACGCTGAGGGATCGGGATCGGGATGGGGAATGGGCTGATAGGTTGCATTGGCGGGATTGGCGTCATAGCTATCGCCGGCGAAGTCCCAACCACCCGCCACCTTCATTGTGGGGAACAGCAACGCGCTGTTGTAGGTATCGGTAACCACCGTGGTGTCGTTGGCGGTATACGCACCGGCAGCAGCCGGGCCACCGAAATCGGCATGAATGTAGTCCACGCCGGAGTCGATGATACCGATCGTGATGCCTTCGCCAGTCGTGCCGACACCGGCGCTATCCCACAATTCGGGCGTGCCGATGGTGGAGACACTGGTGGTCAAGTCGAGTTCCTTGGGAATCAACGCATGCACGGCCTTGACACCGGCCAGCTGCTTGATGCTCTCAAGTTGATCGGCCTTGACGCGCACAGCGATACCGTTGTACACGCGCTGGGTCCGATAGATCGTGGCCGCGCCGAGCTTGGCCAGCGGCGCCAGCAATGCTTGCTGGGCCGACTCGATCTTGGACAGTTGGGCTTGGGCCGCTTGCGTCGCAACGGCCGGCGCGTTGGTGTTCAGCGCTGCCGCGTAAACGACGGCGGTCGGCTCGTCAGCCAACTCAATGACAACCTTGACATTGCCGTCGACGTCTTTCTGCAAATCGGCATCCTTGACATCTTGCTCGTCAACGATGGCCGGAGCGGACGGCACCACATCAATGTGGCCACTCTTTTCCACCGCGGCGGCCGGCTGAACCGGCGCAACGGGCGCGACGGTAGTCGTCGCTGCTACGGCTTCACTCACCGGCAACGCTGTCGCCGGGATGGAGAAGCTAAGCATCATGCTCACGACGACGCTTAAAACCACCAGCTTGTTGAATTTACGACTCATCTTTTCTCTCCAGTGGATTTTTGTGATCGGGCCGAGGCTCGATCGGGGGGGCGGACGATCACGGTGATCGCTCGCCAACTACCTCAACGTGTTTCGCCAATCTGTAGCGCCATCACCTCCTTAAAGTTGCAGGCCATCACAACCAATCAAACGATGCCGCCAAGGAGGGGCATCGTTGTTACTGCCGGGGTTATCAACGGTGAGTGGGTGCAGTGTCGGTCGTCATGAAGTCGGTGCGTATTCGATCAGACTTCCAGGTTGGCGGGCAACCCTCATCCCCAACACAGCTCATGGGAATTTAGTTGTACTCCCGCCCCCGTCACAGAGTTAGTGGAAGATTGCGCCTTAACCCGGTGACAAATGTAATGTATCGCTTGGTGAAGTGCGTGTCCGATAGGACGCTGGTATCGAGGTGGTATTTTAACACAATTCTGGTCTGAGACGTGTCGAGGCCCGTACAAAAAACGCTACAAAATCCAAATCAAGCCCGCATAAAACACCAACGCCCGGCGGCGCGGGCGTTGGCTTGAAATGACGCGTGGCGGCTTAATAGCCCCAGTCGCGCAAGTAGTTGAAATCGATACCGACTGTGCGCTTGCTGAGCTTGGCGATGAGGGGATTGCGCCGCTTGAAGTGCATCGTGCGGATGAGCCGCCACACCCGATCGACATACGCCCGATCGAAGCCCACGTCCACCGCATCGTCGATCGTGTAGCGTTCATCCACCAGCAGATACAACAGCTGATCGACTTCAGCATAAGTCAGGCCCAT
This sequence comes from Thermoflexales bacterium, assembly GCA_017999195.1. Lineage (GTDB taxonomy): Bacteria > Chloroflexota > Anaerolineae > Fen-1058 > Fen-1058 > JAGOBP01. The sequence continues at coordinate 4,222 of JAGOBP010000268.1, read as the reverse complement.
TTCGGCTTCATCGGTCTGGCCCAGCCACAAGTCCGCTGACGGCGGTTTGTCGATGATGGGCGATGGCACACCCAGCGCGCGCGCCAACTGGCGCACCTGCGTTTTGTACAGATCGCCGATCGGGTTGAGGGCCGACGCCATGTCGCCAAACAACGTGCCATAGCCCAAGAGCAATTCCGTTTTATTGCTCGTGCCCACCACCAGCGCGCCGTGCGCGGCCGATCGATCGAACAACACGATCATGCGGGCGCGCGCCATGACATTGCCCTTGCGCTTGGCGGTGATGCCCGGCGTCCGATCGATCAGCGGATCGGCCATATCCGTGATGTCCACCGTCTCGCTGTTGATCTTCAAATCGTCGATGACCAACTGCGCGTGATCGAGGCTGTCTTGTGACGATGTGCGATACGGCATGCGCACGGCATACACATTGTGCGCGCCGATGGCCTTAGCCACCAAATAGCAGGCCACAGCCGAATCGATGCCGCCGGACAAACCGATGACGGCATGTTCCACGCCGACTTTGCGAATCTCGTCGCGCAGAAAGGTCTTTAGGACCGTCGTCGCCAGATCGGGATGAATGTCGAGTTTGGAAGTCAGGTCAGGTGGAGTCATGGTGAGTTGGTAGATTAGTGGACTGGTAAATTAGTGATTGGTAGATTGGTCAACTGGTGACTGGTGACTGGTCAACCGATTACCAATCACCGATCACTGATCCCCATCACCGATTCTGCGCGATCCGCTGCAATTCCCGCAGGGTCATTTCGGGGCGCTCGTCGCGCAGCAGCGGAATGCGCTTGCGTGTGCGCGTGACCTGCGCCAGATCGATCGAAGTGACGGTCAACGCCTCTTCAAAATAAGGCGCTTGCACCACCAGTTCACCGTCGGGATCGTAAATGGTCGAGCCGCCCCAGAAGTTCATGCCATCTTCAAAGCCCACGCGATTGGAATGAACGACGTAACTGCCAAACAGCGCCGCATACGACTTGTTGACCGTCTCGACAAAGTTCGATGAACTGAGGTGCGCGTCCTTGGTGAGGCCGCGCCCCGGACTGGCCGAAGTGAGCAGCAGCACATCCGCGCCGTCCAGCCAGGCCAGATACGGCGGGCTGGCGTGCCAGAAATCTTCGCAGATCAAAATGGCCATGCGGCCAAACCGTGTGTCGAAGGCGCGCACGCTGTCACCCATGTCAAAGTAACGGCCTTCATCGAACAGGCCGTACGTAGGCAAATACACCTTGCGATGCACGTGCACGATCTTTCCTTTAGACAGATACGCCCCCGCCGTAAAATAGCGGCCGCGCTCATCGATCTCGGCGAAGCCCACCACCAGGTCCAGCCGCTGGCTGGCTTCCAGCATGGTGCTCATCAGCGGGTCAGACGGCGAGGCGGCATGCGCCACATCGCCCACCGCATCCTGCAACGTGTAGCCGGTCAGTGACAGTTCGGGAAAGACCAGCAGATCGACTTTCTGCGCCACGGCCCGTTCCACAAACTGCAAATGCAGTTCGCAATTCGAGCGGACATCGGCCAATTTGGGGCTAATCTGCGCGAGACCAACATTTATTTTCATGGGTAAACTCGGTCAGCAGTTATTTAGTGTAATTCAGACACTAACAGTGTACCGCCAGATAAGGCGCTTGTCAAGATGAAGACCTCTAATTTTGATCCGGCAGTGTAAACCAGAAGACGGCCCCCTGCCCGGGTTCAGAATCCGCGCCCACCTGCCCGCCATGTGCTTCGACGATGCGGCGCACAATGGCCAAGCCCAGACCCACGCTCTTTTCGCCGCCCGTCGGCCGGGCCGAGAGGCGCGCAAAATCCTGAAAGAGCCGCTGCCGATCGGTGGGCGTCAAGCCGGGGCCTTGATCCTTGACGGCAATCCGCCAACCTCCATCGAGCCGCTGCAGACCCACGCGCACCACACTGCCCGGCGGCGAGTATTTGACAGCATTGGACACGAGGTTGTCGATCACCTGCCGCAACCGCAACGGGTCGGCATAAACCGTGCCGGAGACAATCGGTTGAAGTTGAATGCGCGTGCCCTTGGGCGTAGCCACCAGCATGTGCCACTTCACAGCTTCTTCCAGCAAGGCGGCCAAATCAACGGCGGTTTCTTCCAGATTCAAATTGCCGCTCTCAATCTGCGTCACATCCAATAGATCATTCAGCAGCCGCAGCATATGATCGGTATGCCGCAGAATGTCCTGAGTGAATTTGGCGTGCTGCGCGGGCGTGAGATCGGCCTCTGGATCGACCAGGAGTTCGGCCGTCATCTGGATCAGCCCGAGCGGACTGCGCAAGTCGTGGGCGGCAATGCCCAGAAAAGAGTTCTTCAGATCATTCAGGCGGCGCAGTTCGTCATTGCGCTGCTCGATGGCCGTCTTCTGCGCGGCGATCTCAGACACCAGCCGCCCCTTCTCCACGATGACGGACAACTGCTCCGCAATATGCCGAAAAGTATCGACATGGGCGTCATCGTAAGCGTGCGCGCGAGCACTGGAAAAGAAGATAAAACCGATCGGCACGCCGTTGGCCACCAGCGGACACGTCAACGAGGAATTCAGTCCCTCGGCGATGATCAACCGGGTTGATTCGGATGACGGTTTCATCGCCAGATACGCGGGCAGATCGTTGAGGATGCGCGGCTGGCCGGTGCGCAGGATGACTTCCAGACTGCTGCCCGCCAGCGGCTGCGAAAAGTGACGATTAATCTTCACCACGGGCAGATCGCTGCGCGCCCAGCGCGCCCGCACCAGTTGGCCGTCGTCTTCCAGCAGGGCCAAACCGATCCGCTCATACGGAATCACTTCGCGGAAGTCTTGAAACACGTTATCCAGCACATCATCCAACAGCAAACCCGCGTTGATGCGCGTGGTAATTCGCTCGAGTTGCTGCACTTCGCGATACCGCGCTTCCAGCGAGCGGGCCAGATCGCGCAGCGCCTCGCCCAGCCGACCGACTTCATCCGGCGGCGTAGTGGGGACTTCCAGATCAAATTGCCCCTGCTTCATCTGCTCGGTCGCGGCGATATAGCGCGGAATACGATCATCACTTGCCTGGGCTTCGTCCATGAGCGTCCTTTCGACGGGCCGCCAGCGACCCGCGCAACAACTGACTAAGACTAACAACCACTATCATCGCATCCAAAACTTGATCGACCCGCCAGCCTGCCAACAGCGGCACGTCATCGGCGCGCGTCAAACCAATCACGCCGGATCCCAAACTGTACGCGGCGAGGCACAACCAGAAGCGTGTACCGGGCGGCCAGACACGGCGGCGGGCGGCCCACAACCCGATCGCGATCAAGCCGCTCCACCCGGCCCCCAATAATTGGCTGGGCCAACGCGGATTCACCACACCATACAAATCCGGTCGATCAACCGCCAACCAGAAAAACGGTTCACTCGGATACAACTCGCGGCCATAGGCGGCGGCCGTAAAATAACTGCCCAGCCAGCCAAAGACCAAGCCCACGGGCAACGCCAAAGCGAACACGTCCAGCAGTTCGATCGGGCGGTGATCAGCCGATCGATGCGCGATCAACCACGCGCCGAGCGCGCCGCCGATCAAGCCGGTGTGCCAACTCAGGCCGCCTTCCCACACTTCCAAGATTTCGAGTGGATGTTGTTGAAAGTACGTCCAGTTGAGTGCGGCATAGCCCAGGCGGGCGGCCACCACCCCGATCGTGAGTGCGGCCAGCGCGGCATCGAGCCAGACGGCCGCTCGGATGTGGCGCAGACGCGCTTCAAGACCCGCGACCAGCAACGCCAGGATCAAGCCCAGACTCAAGCAAGCCGCATACACGCTAATCGACCAGGTCCCCCACTGCGCTAAAATTGCCGACATGCGCAAAAGTATATCACACCCATCACGGCCGCGTGTTTGACGCGGCTTGGTCGGTCGGTTATACTCGGCGCACTTTGAGGCAGCGTAGAGACCTTATGATTAAACGGCTTTCATACTTAGTGATCTGGCTTGTCCTGGGCGCAATCGGCGTGGCCGCCTGCGCATCGGCCGGTTCAGCCCCGAGCGCGCCGGTGCGGCCCGAAGGCCAGGAGATCGTCGTCTGGCATTCGTACGAGGGCGCATTGCGCGAGGCGCTGTTGAAGCAGATCGACGAGTTCAACGCGACCAATCCCTGGCGGGTCGTGATAGTGCCGGAATTTCACGGCACAGAGGCCCAACTGGGCGTCAAGATCAAAGCCGCTGTCGAGAGCGG
>JAGOBP010000267.1 GCA_017999195.1 Thermoflexales bacterium | reverse complement strand
TCTGATAGGCCGCCCAGATCGATCGGGACATGACGGTTCGCAGGCCGCCCTTCTCGATCTGATACAGTGCTTCTGCACTCGTGCCGCCGGGCGAAGTTACCTGGTTGCGCAGCGTCGCCAGGTGTCGACCCGCTTGCCGTGCATACTCCACGCTGCCGCGCACCGTTTGATAGACCAGCTGCTCGGCGATGGTGCGGCTGAAGCCCATATGCACGCCCGCATCCACCATCGCTTCCATAAAGAGGAAGACATAGGCTGGGCCGGTGCCGCTGAGGGCCGTTGCCATGTCGAGATAACGCTCGTCGTTGACGAACACTTCTTCGCCGATGGAACTGAACACAGCCTTAGCCTGATCGCGATGCAGCTGGCTCATCGACTCGGGGCAGGTCCAGACCGTCATGCCCAAGCCAATTTGTGCGGGCGTGTTGGGCATGGAGCGTGCTACGTCGGGATGTCGCAGTAAATTAGTGATTACTTCGGTGCGCGCCCCGGCCACGATCGACAGCACCAGCGCCTCAGGTGCGAGATGCCCAGCGAGTTGTTTCAACACATCATGCAGCACCTGCGGCTTCACCGACAACACGATGATAGTTGCGCCGTTAACGGCCACCAGATTATCGGTGGTGTGCTGCACGCCGTATTTTTGTGCTAACTCAACGCCGCGTTCGGGGCGCGTATCGCTGGCGATGATCTGCTGCGGCGGCAAAGCCGCTTGCGTGATCAAACCCTTGATCATGGCCTCACCCATCGCGCCGGAACCGATAAAAGCAAAGCGTTGTGCTTGTAACATGGTGGTCTCCTCCTCCAAAGAAAGTCCGCGAAAGTATAACATACGTGAGGATGACGAGTGACGAGTGATGAGAAAAAAACGGGGCGAGAAGGGAATGGCGCAAAGTATTGGACAGGGTTAGGCGGCCGCCCCGCTCAGAACGGCTCACCGCGAAATCTTCTTGAACGTGTTTGGGCGTTGACATTCTTTTACATCTGGCATATCCTCAGGCCAGCTCAATCCTGCTTCATTTCTAAAGGAGGCCGTATGTCAGTTCGTCGAGTTCGTCCCGTGTTGATCGGTGTCTGGTTGTTGACCGTGATGGGTCTGGTGTTGGCATTAGTTGGTAGCGGGCGGCGCAGTGCGCAGGCGGGCGCGCTCGTCGCCAATGAGCCGTCAATTATTCCTGGCCCGGAGTTGGTCATCCGCGCCGCGCCACCGCAGCCCGGCGCGAGCCGCGTCTTTGTGTCCCCGCCAGATGCCAGCTGGCGTCTTAATCCGTTCGCCCCTAATGTTGCCACGATCAACGTGACTTATGTCGGCACCTGGGATCCGCAGGCGCAGGCTGCCTTCCAGTATGCCGTTGACATCTGGGCAGGTCTGCTTGACTCATCGGTTGCGATCAGCGTGCAGGCCAACTGGACTGATCTGGGTGCTGCGACCGGCATCCTTGGTTCGGCCGGTGCTAAGTATCGCAACCGGGATTTTGCTGGTGCACCAGCTACCAGCACCTGGTTTGCCATCGCGCTGGCTGATCGGCGTTATTGCGCCGATCAGGTCCCTGGCGACTTTGATATTGTTGCTAACTTCAATAGCGCGTTTGCCGATTGGTACTTTGGCACCGACGGTTTGGTACCTGCCAGTAAGTGGGATCTGGCGACAGTGGTGCTGCACGAACTGGGCCACGGCTTGGGCTTTGCTGGCTCAATGCGCTACGACGACGGCAATGCAGGTAATGGCACCGAATGTGCTGGCACGGCCGGACAGGGGTGTTGGGGCTTCGGCACCGGCTTCCCCTATATGTATGATCGGTTCGTTGAAGACGCATCGGCAGTGGGCTTGCTCAATACGGCCACGTATCCCAATCCGTCTGCCGCCTTGGGTACGCGCCTCACGGGCAATGTCAACAGCCTGTTCTGGAACGGCATCTATGGCATCGCGGGCAATAGCGCCACGAAGCCGGTGCTATACAGTCCCACCACGTGGCAGTCCGGCTCCAGTTACTCGCACTTCGATCAAAGTACCTATGCCACTGAATTGATGAAACCTGCCTTGCCGCCGCAGACAGCCATTCACAACCCGGGTTCGCGCACGCTGGGTGTTTTGCGTGATATCGGTTGGGGGCAGGAACTGGTCATCAATGCCTTTGCCTATAGTCCCACAGGTAGCCGTGCCGAATGGGTGCAGATTAAGAACACTTCATCAGTAACAATCTCGCTAAGCGATTACGCGATCGGTGACGAGGAACGTCAGGGCGCGGCGGGCGAGGGGAGCTTCCTGTTGCCGAACGTGAGTTTGGCGCCCGGTCAGGTCTTCTTGATGCGCATCCGCAGCGACGGCGCATGGACGTACTCCACGCAGCCCAATCCCACTTATTGTTGGAATTGCACCAGCGGTTACACAAATCTGACGCAGTACACGTTGTGGGGCGGCACCGCACCTAATCTGACCGATGCGGGCGATGAGATCGTGTTGCTGCGCACGAACGGCGGCGTGGCCGATGTGGACGGCGTGTCCGACGACACCATCGTGGACGCGATGTGCTATGGCACGGGACTGTCTTACGTGGACACCAATAATACCGGCGCGCTCGACGGCCGCGACATCAATATCTTCACAGGCGGCGGTTGCCTCAGCACGCTGGCCTCTGGCAGTTTTCAGCGGCCCACCACGGTCAACACCTGCGTGCCCGCTTCGGCCTATGCCGACAACCCCACGGCAGTCACGCTCACTTCGGTCGAGGCGAATAACACGACTGAGGGCGACGCTAAGCCCTTGACACCGCTGGTGCTGGTGTTGGCGCTAGGTGTCCTGATCGGTCCCGTCGTCATGATCGGTGTGCCGGCCTATAATCGACGACGCGCCCACTGATCGGGGCGCAGGCGCACTCGACCTCAAGTGTGAGGTTTTGCGCTCAGGTGACTTGACCCCTCGCGCGCGGCGAAGTCGCGCGTGAGGGGATTCAACTTTGCGTTTGGAATGTGGTGATGTCCCTGTTCTTCAAGGAATATGGTGCTGGCAACGCGCAAACAATCGTGTTGCTGCATGGCGGTGGCGGCGCGGGCTGGATGTGGCAGCCACAGATCGAGCAGCTAGCGGACTATCATCTGCTGGTGCCCGATCTGCCTGAACACGGCCAGAGCCGCGCGCTTCAGCCGTTTACATTTACCGCTGCGGCGGCGCAAGTGGCGGACTTGATCACCGCCAAGGCACACGGTGGACGCGCGCACGTGGTGGGTCTGTCACTGGGCGCGCAAACGATCGTGCAGTTGTTGACCCAGTCGCCGGAGGTGATCGATCACGCTGTCATCAGCGGCGCGTTAGTGCGAGCCATTCCGGGCATTGGCCTGACGCGCTTGATGACGCAACTGTATTGGCCGTTCAAAGATGTCGCCTGGTTGATTCGCGCCAATATGAAAAGCCTGGGCATTCCCGACAAATACTTCGCTGAGTTCGCGGCCGATACCAAAGCGATGACGCTCGATTCGTTTGTGCGCGTCACGACGGCGAACGCACAGTTTAGGATTCCGCCCCAGCTCGATCGGGTGCGCGTGCCTACGCTATTCCTCGTCGGTCAGAAAGAATTGAAGTTGATGCACGACTCGCTGCGTGATCTGTTGAAGGCTATGCCGTCAGCACAAGGCTGTGTCGTTGCCAACGCGATTCACAACTGGTCGATGCAATTGCCCGAGTTGTTCACGCAAACCGTTCGGGCGTGGATCACCGATCGAGAACTGCCGCAAGCCGTAGTGCGTGTTGCGTAATGCGTGGTGCGTGTTTTGTTCACGCATCACGCACTACGCACCACGTTTTCGCCTTGACGCCGCTCACTTCGAGTGCTACGATGGTCGCGCTCAAGAGATCCAGGTGATCGCGGGCGGACTCGATCCGCACGAGGAAAGTCCGAACTCCACAGAGCACGCTGCCGGCTAACAACCGGGCGCAGCAATGCGCGGAGCAGGGCCACAGAAACAGACTGCCTAAAGACCCGTCAGGGTCTGACGGCGAGGGTGAAAAGGCGAGGTAAGAGCTCACCGGCGGCGCGGTAACGTGTCCGGCCAGGCAACCCCCAGCGGGAGCAAGGTCAAGCAGCGAGTGGCAGGCCTCGCAAGAGGCCCGTACAGCGACGGCTCGTCGCCCGTCTCGCGGGTAGACTGCTTGAGCCGTTGAGCAATCAACGGCCTAGAGAAATGATCGCCGCCGATCTTCGGATCGGTCACAGAATTCGGCTTATCGATCTCTTGAGCGCGGCCTGCTGGCCGCGGCTTATTGGCCGCAAACGAGTCCCTCATCGGCATTACGCTGATGAGGGACTCGTTTTTGTTGCCAAACTCTTACCTTAAAATTCAATTTGCTAGTTTACATTTTACCCAAAGGTGGTGTATACTAACCAAGTAAGTGGGGTAAAGTGGGGAAAAGTGGGGAATTGCAGCCCAATTTTTGATCAAAATGGGGGTTGAGTGGGGAGTTTGGAACATATGTTCTTAGGTGAGTATACCCACGCACTAGACGACAAAGGACGGTTAACCCTGCCGGCCAAATATCGGGCCGAGTTGGCGACCGGCCTGGTCGTGACGCGCGGCATTGATAAGTGCCTGTTCGTATTCCCCATGTCGGAATGGAAAATCCTGTCCGATAAGTTAAGCGCCTTGCCGTTGACGGACCCGCAAGCGCGCGAATTTCGGCGTCTGATGTTCTCGGGCGCAACCGATCCCGAACTGGACAAACAAGGCCGGGTGTTGCTGCCGCAAAATTTACGGGACTATGCCGGACTTAACGGCGAAGTCATCGTGGCCGGTCTCAACACCCATATGGAAATCTGGGCTCCCGACGTATGGAACGCTATCCGCGACAACTTCGATTCGGGTATCAGCGCCGAGTACTGGGCCCGACTGGGCATCTAACCACCGATCGGCCGCGCGTGAACCTGTGGTCGCGCGTGATTTGGTGGCTGTCTCCCAGCGTCTCGTTCATGACGACGACGCAGCATGTGTCTGTCTTGCCGCAGGAAACTCGCGACGGCCTGGCCCTGAAGCCGGGCGGCCGTTACATCGACGGGACAGTCGGGGGCGGTGGCCACAGCGAATCGATTCTGAGCGCCGCGCCCGATATTGAACTACTGGGACTGGATGCTGATCCGGCTGCCATCGAACGCGCTACCTTGAGATTAGCACCGTTCGGATCACGGGTCAAACTGGTCAACGCCAACTTTGCCCAACTGGGTGAGGTGGCTCGCGCACACGGCTTCGATCAAGTGGATGGCGTGGTGCTGGATCTTGGGCTGTCGTCTGATCAGTTGGAAGACCGGGCGCGCGGCTTTGGCTTTCAGACGGGCGGGCCGCTGGACATGCGCTTCGATCCGACGCGCGGCGAGACGGCGGCCGATCTGGCGAACAACCTGGATCAAGACGAGTTGGCTGATGTGATCTATCGCTATGGCGAAGATCCCGCCAGTCGAAAAATCGCGCGCGCCATCGTCGCCGCCCGACCGATCCTCACGGCCCAACAGCTGGCGGAAGTGATCGAGCAGGCCATGGGCCGCCACGGGCGCATTCATCCGGCGACATTGACGTTTCAGGCGTTGCGCATCGCCGTGAATGACGAGTTGGGTTCATTGATGACTGTGCTGCCGCAGGCCACCGAGGTGTTGAAGTCCGGTGGCCGGTTGGCCGTTATCTCATTTCACTCGCTGGAAGATCGCATCGTGAAAGAGTACTTCCGATCGGCGTCGCGTGAGCGCACGGTGCAGCCCGATGATCGACCGGATCTGGTGGCGCGGCCCGCGACCTTGAAGTTGATCACGCGCAAACCGATCGTGCCCGGCGACGAAGAAGTGGCCGCCAATTCTCGGGCGCGCAGCGCCAAACTGCGCATTGCGGAGAGACTATAAATGCCGCGCAAGCAAACGAGTAAACGCCGCGACAATGCCTGGGCCAACTGGGTCAATCAGGGTTTGCGGCCATCGCAGTGGTCGGCCCGGCGTGTGGCGCGCATCGGCCTGTTGATCGGGCTGGCGTTGGCCGTGGCCGCGCTCTACCTGCTGCAATCCAGCGAGATCGTCACGGCATCGCGGCGCGTGCAGACCCCGCGCGATGAGGTGTGGCAG
>JAGOBP010000266.1 GCA_017999195.1 Thermoflexales bacterium | reverse complement strand
CGAAGCGTTCGATCGGGGCGAGACGTTCTCTGGTGTGGATTACGATTTAGGCTTGGATGTCGTCGAAGAACTACGGCCGCTCGTGCCCGCCGGTCAATCGATGGCGGAATTTGCGCTGCGCTGGATCTTGATGGCCGACGCCGTGACGTGCGCGATTCCGGGCGCGCGGCGACCGTCGCAAGCCGAGAGCAACTGCCGCGCGGCTGATCTGCCCCCGATCGATGCGGCGACGATGACGAAGGTGCGCGAGATTTACGATCGGCGCATTCGCGAGCAAGTGCATCACTACTGGTAATGCGGCTTCACGTTTTCAAAGCGATGACTTTCTTTCAAGATCTGACTCCTTACCAATATTTTCTCAGGCATGAGCCGGTGGGGTTAACACCTGTTAACGTTGGATGGCTTGGTTACGGACGACCTTTCACGCAGGGACAGACTTCTCAAGAATTCAAAGACCGATTGTTAGGGTTTTGTTCGGATAAATATGTAGTGCACATCGCTCGTGGTTTCCATGTTTGTGAATTGTGTGATGTCACATTAGATCAATGGTATGACGAGGACAAAGACGACCATTCCAAGTATGGTGCCGGAACAGAATGGATGAGCATCGGTGATGGTGAGATCAGAGTGATCGGTGAAGCCGGGATCTACGCAGCACCGACTCTCATTTATCACTACGTCATTGAGCATGGCTATCAGCCACCTGACGAGTTTATTGAGGCAGTTCTCAAAGGTTCGGGACCTGGTTCTGAGGAACATCAAGCGTTGCTAGCAAAATATAGACATGTGTAGAGTTCTGTTTGCTCACCAACCACGTCTTTGCGGGCGATGAGCAATCGGAAATCAATCGCTTCGTTTGTAATCGTAGACATCAAGTTGGATCGCCTCAGCCGCGATCGTTAAAGGAGCCTGAAATCATGATCGACTTGCGGCAATTTGAAGTCTGGTTTGTTACCGGCAGCCAACATCTGTACGGGCCGGAGACGCTGGAGAAAGTCGCCGAACATTCCCGCGAGATCGCGCAGACGCTCGATCAGTCCGGCCTGCCTGTGAGGGTGGTGTTCAAGCCGGTCGTGACAACGCCGGACGCCATTTACGAGGTGTGTCTGGAAGCGAATGCGGCCAAGAACTGCATCGGCGTGATTACGTGGATGCACACTTTCTCGCCTGCCAAGATGTGGATCGCGGGCCTGTCGGCGCTGAAGAAGCCGTTCCTGCACCTGCATACACAGTACAACCGCGACATTCCGTGGTCGACGATTGACATGGACTTCATGAACCTCAATCAGGCGGCGCACGGTGATCGCGAATTTGGCTTCATCGGCAGTCGCATGCGGCTCAATCGCAAAGTCGTGGTGGGTCACTGGCAAGAGTCTGATGTGCAGGCGCAGATCGCCACCTGGATGCGGGCCGCGGCCGCGTGGAGCGACATGCAAGGCATGCGCGTCGCGCGCTTTGGCGACAACATGCGGCAAGTGGCTGTGACCGAGGGCGACAAGGTCGAGGCGCAGCTGCGCTTTGGCTATTCGGTCAACGGCTATGGCCTGGGCGATTTGGTCAAGGTCGTGAATGACGTAAGCGACGCCGACGTGGATCGTCTCGTGGCTGAATACGAGGATTCCTACGCCGTGGCCGCGCCCTTGCAGAAGAACGGTGCGCGCCGCCAATCATTGTTGGATGCGGCGCGCATCGAGGTTGGCTTGCGGCGTTTCCTTGATCAGGGCGGTTTCAAGGCGTTTACGGACACCTTTGAAGATTTACACGGCCTACCGCAATTGCCCGGTATCGCGGTGCAGCGCCTGATGGCCGACGGTTACGGCTTCGGTGCGGAAGGTGACTGGAAGACCTCGGCGTTTGTGCGCGCGGTGAAGGTGATGGCTGCGGGTCTGCCCGGCGGCTCATCCTTCATGGAAGATTATACGTACCATCTGAATAACAGCGGCCAGCAAGTGTTGGGCGCGCACATGCTGGAGATTTGCGAATCGATCGCGGCGGCCAAGCCGTCGCTGGAGATTCATCCGTTGTCGATCGGTGGCAAAGCGGATCCCATCCGATTGGTCTTTGACACGCCCGCTGGCCCGGCCATCAATGTGTCGGTCGTCGATATGGGCGATCGCTTCCGCATGATCGTCAACGCGGTGGATGTGGTCACGCCCGCCGAGCCGCTGCCCAAACTGCCCGTCGCGCGCGCGATCTGGCTGCCGCAGCCCAATTTGAAAGTGGCCGCGACCGCGTGGATTCTGGCGGGTGGCGCGCATCATACGGTGTTCAGTCAGGCCATCGGCGCAGAGCATCTGGAAGACTTCGCCGCGATGGCGGATGTGGAATATTTGCTGATCGATAATGATACCAAGGTGTCGGAGTTCAAGAAGGAACTGCGCTGGAACGATCTGTACTATCACCTGATGACGCCGCGACGGTAGAGCTGTCATCGGGCATCCCAATTCACGATGGGTATTCGACGCTGATAGGACCGCTGGATTCCCGCTAACAACCGCGGGAATGACCTGAGTGTGAGATTCACATGACTGAACTCGATCTGAAACTCGATCGCATCAAAGACTTGCTGGCGAAGTATGGCGTCAACGCGCTGCTCTTGCAGCGGAGCGCATCGTTTGCGTGGGCCACATGCGGTGGTTCGTCGTACATCAACACCGCGACAGACTTCGGTGTCGGCTCGCTGTTGATCACGCCGACAGGGCGCTATCTGATCACCAACAACATCGAAGCGCCGCGCTTTGAGCAGGAAGAACACCTCGCGGCGCAAGGCTGGGAATTCAAACTCGCGCCGTGGTATGAAACGAACGATGCAGTGGCGAAGTTGACGCGCGGCCTGAAACTCGCGTCCGATAGCGCATTTCCCGGCGCGATCGACCTGGGCAGCGACGTCGCCCACTTGCGGGCCGACTTGCTGCCTGAAGAAGGCGAGCGCTTCCGTGAAGCCAGCCGCTTGTGCGCCAGTGCGATGGACGCCGCGATTCGCGCGATCAAACCCGGCCTGACGGAGTACGAGATTGCCGCCGTGCTCAATCGGGAGACGCAGGCGCGCGGGGTGTTGCCCAGCGTGTGTCTCATCGCCACCGACGAGCGCATCTTCAACTATCGACATCCATTGCCTACAGATAAAAAGATGGACAAGTACGCGATGCTGGTGTTGTGCGGCCGCAAATATGGGCTGGTGTGTTCGCTGACGCGGCTGGTGCATTTTGGCGCGCTGCCCGGCGAACTGCGCCGCAAGATGGAAGCGATCGCGCAGATTGATGCGACGTTCATCACGGCGACGCGGCCCGGCGCAACGTGCGGCGAAGTGTTCCGGCAAGCGACGGATGTGTATGCGGCGACGGGTTTCCCCACCGAATGGCAGTTGCATCATCAGGGCGGACCGGCGGCGTATGAGCCGCGCGAATGGGTGGCGACGCCGACTTCGACTGAGGCCGTGAAGGTTGGGCAAGTGTATGCGTGGAATCCGTCGATTACGGGCGCAAAGTCTGAGGATACGATTTTGATCGGTGCGAGTGGCAATCAGATCCTGACCCACATCCCCGATTGGCCGCTGCTGCCGATCGAGGTGGGCGGGCAGACCGTCAATCGACCGGCGATTTTGGAAGTTGTGTAGTTTGTGTCATTGCGAGCCGCGGTTAGCGCGGCGAAGCAATCTCGCTCCCTTTGATGCCGAGATTGCTTCGTCGGCCAGCCGGCCTCCTCGCAATGACGCCTGAGTCCGCAAGCCCACACTTCATAGGAGACGAACATGAATCAGAGCGATGTGCAACAAGCAATTGCGAACGGCCAGACTGTGCTGGGCATCGAGTTTGGTTCAACGCGCATCAAGACGGTGCTGATCGGCGACGATCACAAGCCGCTGGCTTCGGGCAGCTATGAGTGGGAAAACCGCTATGAGAACGGCGTCTGGACTTACAACCTCGACGATGTCTGGACGGGTTTGCAGGCCAGCTATCGAGCGCTGAGCAGCGAAGTGCTGGCGAAGTACAACACACCGCTGAAGACCGTGGGCGCGATCGGGTTTAGCGGCATGATGCACGGCTATTTGGTGTTCGATCAAGCGGGTAATCTGCTCGCGCCGTTTCGGACGTGGCGCAATACCATCACCGGTGAAGCCGCCGAGAAACTCACGGCTTTGTTCCAGTTCAACATTCCGCAGCGTTGGAGCATCGCCCATCTGTATCAGGCGATATTGAACAAAGAGGCGCACGTCAAGGACATTCATCATCAGACGACGCTGGCAGGTTACGTGCATTGGAAGTTGACGGGGCAAAAGGTGATGGGCATTGGCGAAGCCTCGGGCATGTTCCCGATCGATAGCACGACCAACGATTACGATCAGCGGATGCTTGAATTGTTCAATCAACAGGTCGCGGCGGAAAACTTCGCGTGGAAATTGCAGGATATTTTGCCCAGGGTGTTGGTGGCGGGCGACGCGGCGGGCGTGCTGACCGAAGAAGGCGCGAGGCTGATCGATCCGACCGGCCAACTCGCGGCGGGCATTCCGCTTTGTCCGCCCGAAGGTGATGCGGGCACGGGTATGGTGGCCACCAACAGTGTGGCCGTGCGCACCGGCAATGTGTCAGCGGGGACCTCGGTCTTTGCGATGATCGTGTTGGAAAAAGCGCTGTCGAAGCTGTATCCCGAGATCGACATGGTGACGACGCCCAGTGGCAAGCCTGTGGCGATGGTGCATAGCAACAACTGCACCTCCGATCTGAATGCGTGGGTTGAGCTCTTCCATGAATTCACCCAGGTGTTGGGCGTGGATGTTAATCAATCCAAACTGTTCGAAACCCTGTATCAACAAGCGCTGCTCGGCGATGCCGACGCAGGTGGGCTGCTGGCCTACAACTATTTTTCGGGCGAGCATATCACACACATGGAAGAGGGGCGGCCGCTGTTTGTCCGCACGCCGGAAAGCCGCTTCACGCTGGCGAACTTCATGCGCGTCCATTTGTTCTCGTCGCTGGGCGCACTGCGGATTGGTTTGAACATCCTCTTCGATCAAGAACACGTGAAGATTGAGCAGATCCTCGGCCATGGCGGTTTCTTCAAGACCAAGGGCGTAGGTCAGAAGATGATGGCCGCGGCGATGAATGTCCCGGTGTCGGTGATGGAGACTGCCGGGGAGGGTGGCGCGTGGGGCATTGCCTTGCTGGCCGCTTATATGCTCCGTCAGGCTGCCAATGAGCCTTTCGATGCTTATCTCTCCAACAAGGTTTTCGCCGGAGAGAACAGCGTGACGATCGCGCCTGATCCCGGGGATGTCGCGGGCTTTGCGACCTTCATGGCGCGCTACACCCAGGGTTTGGGCATCGAGCGCGCGGCTGTGGTTGGGCTGAAGTAACAGATTCGCGATAGTTGTTTGTCAACCATCGAGTCTCGCCTGACGTTTATTTTGAAGAGGAGGTGTGAATGCCGTGATGCCGCGCTTGAAGCGCATTCAAGTCGAAACCCGGAACGCATCAGTGATCTGGAGTTTTCAAAGACAGTTGGAGCGGCCTGCCCGCGGAGGCAACTGCTCCATACAATCGAAACCGCCTACAAAACAAGGAGATAAGATGACTGCCTCGAAGTTGTTCACTCGATTCACGATGGTGTTGCTGGCCCTGGCGATGATCGCCGGGTGTGCCGCCCCAGCCGCCACACCCGCTGCGCCCGCCGCCCCGGCTCAACCGGCGGCCCCCGCGCAACCGGCTGCGCCCGCCGCCGGAGCCAAGATTGTCGGTATCTCGATGCCGACGAAGACGTCGACCCGCTGGATTTCTGACGGTAACAGCATGGTCAAGTCGTTTGAAGCGCTGGGTTACAAGACCGACCTGCAGTTCGCCGACAACGACATTCAGAACCAACTGTCCCAGATCGAGAACATGATCACCAAGGGCGCGAATGTGCTCGTCATCGCCGCCATTGACGGCTCGACCATGTCCGACGTGCTCCAGAAGGCGCACGATGCCGGCGTGTTGGTCATGTCCTACGACCGATTGATCACCAAGACCCCGAATGTCGATTACTATGCGACGTTCGACAACTTCGGCGTCGGCGTTATTCAGGGCACCCAGCTGGTCACCGGCCTGGGCCTGAAAGACGGCAAGA
>JAGOBP010000265.1 GCA_017999195.1 Thermoflexales bacterium | reverse complement strand
AAAGTATCTTCCAATACGTTTGCCTCCACTCGAACAATATTAGCAAGATCTGCGATGAGAAACTTCGGTTCCGTATGCGCCAACACGGCCAACGCGTCTTGGGTAGTTTCATCTCCTACTTGCGCCTGTTTCCAGCGCCGATCTAGCAGGCTTCGAAATCCCATCGGTAAATTGCTCAGGATATCGGCCAATGCTTTCCCTGATTGGACTTCTCTCCTAATCTCCGCTTGATATCCTGGTAGTCCTTGGCACGCTTGGTAAATAAGATTCAGATTATCTCTACTAAAGCCTATGTCGCTGAAGTAAACCTCACTCTCTGAGGGTGAAAAAAATTGGATTGGCCATGAATCATGTTGAAAAGGCAATACTTGTTCTGGATTGGTGCTCGCCAAGAG
This sequence comes from Thermoflexales bacterium, assembly GCA_017999195.1. GTDB lineage: Bacteria > Chloroflexota > Anaerolineae > Fen-1058 > Fen-1058 > JAGOBP01. Next base: position 5,737 of record JAGOBP010000265.1, on the reverse strand, counting down.
ATAGAGACCTTCGGGGGGATCATGTGGGAGTAAAGATAAGATTGAACTGGGTGCCGACTCGGTAGATATCCAATCGAGTCCATCTACAACGAAGTAGAACTGACTCCTCTGCGAACGAGCTTGCCTTGCAACACGCCTGTAAAACGTCATAAACAATTGCCTAAGCTCACTGTCACCTAGGTCATCTATGTCTTGCTGTTGTGCACCGACGATAAATTGCATTTGTGTGCACATCTCAAGCAAAAAATGGCGCGTTGATGCTCCCCAAGAATCTGAACCGACGAAATAGCTGAAGCATTGGTCAGGATAGGCATGAGCAAATTGTGCCAATAAACTAGTTTTGCCAGACCCATCCGGTCCCTTCACGACAATCACTCGGCGCTCACGCGTAAACCGATCGTGCAACCATGACACCAAGTTCGGTCGAGCAATGTTTGAGACGGGCAAATTCGGAAGCGTTAAGCTAATTGTTTTCAACTCCGTTACATCACCCATAAATTCACTCCCAAGCATAATTTGTGGACACGAGTGCAGAATGCGCTAAGCCTCTGCAAAGCCAAATATTTCCTGCTCATTAATGACCACCCCACCTTTTGCCCTCGCGATCAATTTCTTGAAGGGATTCTGCACTCGCAGCAGGTGAGGTGTCGGCGTGGCGCAATCATACACCACGTACAACCAGTATTGTTCGCCCAGATTGCAGGCCTGCGGCCACTCATTCTCGGTCAGTTCTACATCGCCGACCCTGGCGCGGCCCTTGACCTCAATGTTGCGCCGTTCCTTGTCGCGGATCGACAGCAGATCAAAACCGGGATGATCGCCCAGCCCGGTGGCCCGTGATTGTTGAGGCGTGTGAACATCCTTCACCGTCGCGCCGCGTGACGCTTCATACGCCCATGCCACCTGCATCGCGATGGCCTCGATTGCGTCATCCCGCTGTTTGCGATCCACGGGATCGCTCGATGGCACCACCAGCGCGTGAGCTAGCACCGTGACTTCGCCCGGCACGATCAAGTCCGGCTCGCGGTGCAGCGTCTTCAGCGCTTCGGCGCGTCGCATCTGTAACTGCTTCTGGCGTTCCCTGATCTTGGTCACCTCAGCCTGAGCCCGCGCATCACCGGCCTGGGCCTTCTCTGCATAATGCGTCCGCTGGGCGGCTAATTCACTGGCTCGATAATCGTAGCCGATGCGGATGAAGTTCTCACGCTCGTCCAGCGTCGCCAGCAATTGCGCGCGGCGGCTGTCTGCGCCCGATCGCGCCACGCCCTCAACGGCATACTGCCGTGCCGCCTCGATCAATTCCGGCGCTCGGGCCGCCAGACCGATCGCGCTTGACGGCAAACCCGCCCCGTTCTTCAAGAGCAACACCGCTTCAATCGGGCATTCAGCCAGCGCGCCGTCGGCTGTCTGCTTCAACCCGATCAACCTTTGTTCCAGCACACAGTCACGCGCCAAACTGCTTAACTGTGGGTCAGCCTCCCGTTTAATTGTGATCAGCGCGAGGTGGAACAAATACGGCGCGGTCGCGGTGGGATCGATGAAGACTGCACCCCGCAAGGCTTCGATATTGAAACGCCCTGATACATAGGCTGACAACCGGTCGAAGAACACTTCACCCGGATGCAAAAAGACGGCCGATTTCGGCTCGACCGGGCGATACACCGTAAAATGATTCTGCTGGCTCAGCGGATACGTCTCCAACACCGGCCACAGCACGTCGAGCGCGCCCGGGCCGGTCGGTTGCAGACCGAATACGCCATCCAGATCGCCGTCGATCTTTACGTTGAGCAATGGTGCCGCGTGTTCGATGAACTGTCGCACAAAGCCGGGCAGCAACCGCCGATACGTTTCCAGTTCGATCTGGGTGGTAAGCGCGGCCAGTTCGCGGCGCACATCGCCACCCTCGCCATAGGTCCGCCGGTCGCGCTCGGCCAGCGCCTGCACTTGGTCTTTCGTCAGCGTGCCTTCCAGCACACGACAGGCTGCCTCTGCACCCGACTCGGTGACCGCTTGCTCCATGAAGTCCTTCAGGGACACCCCTTCGAACAGCCGCCCCACGACATCGAACACCTTGTCCGACCGCAACTCGCGGCGAATGCGTTCCAATTTATCCAGCAGCGTTTGCAACACCCGGCCTTCGCGCGTCTTACCCGCCAGCAGGTTAAAAATGAACACGGGATCGTGTTTCTGGCCGTAACGATGAATGCGGCCCAACCGTTGTTCCAGTCGCGCCGGATTCCACGGCACGTCATAGTTGATCATCAGCCACGCAAATTGCAGGTTAATGCCTTCGCCCGCCGCATCAGTCGCAACCAGATAGCGCGCCCCGCCCCGGTCAACCGGCTGGCGGAAAAACTCCACTTGCTCGTCGCGTTCACTCAGGCCCGTCTTGGGATCGGCGCGCGCGCTCAAGCCGCCATGAATGGCCGCCACCTGATCATCGAAGCCCAGTCCCTTCAGCCGCCGCACCAGAAAATCCAGCGTGTCCTTGTGCTCTGTGAAGATAATGAACTTTTCTTCGGCATAACGCGGATCGCGCAGCAGTTCGTGTAGTTTCTCGAACTTCGATTCGTCGCCCTTGACAATCACGGCACCGGCCAGTTGCCACAACCGATCGACCTGCGCCCGTTCCGCGATCAATTCGGCCAGTGACGCCGCCACCACGCCGCCGAGCGCCAAATCCTCCGCCGACTGGTTCTGCTCCTGATCGCCCTCGGCGACTTCTTCATCCGCGGTCAAGTCGTTCAGGACATCCCGCGTACTGTCGAGTTTGCGCTGTTGCGACAGCAATTCGCCGACGTTCAATTCGCCCGACTCGATCGCGCCGATTAACCCATCGAGTTTTTCACGACGACGTTTGAACGATTCCCGTAGCGCGTCCGTCGAACTCGCCAGCCGTCGCTGAAAGATGCTCATGGCCAGCCGCGCCGCCGATCGATTAAGGATGCGAGCACGGTTGTACGTGTGCTCGATATAGTCGGTCGTGGCATCGTACAGCGCCTGCTCACTGATCGGCCCCTGGGTCAAATCGTAACTGAAGGTGTTCGAGATGCGCTGCGGATAGATCGGCGATTGATCGAAGCGCACCATCTCTTCCTTGGTGCGTCGGATGAAATGGCGTTGCCGCGCGGCAGGCGGGTAGTTGGTAAAGGCGTCATAGGTCGAGAGCGCTTCCGGCTCCAGTAAGCGCCACAGATAGTAGTAGGGCAAGTCTTTGCCCATGTGCGGCGTCGCCGTCAGCAACAGTAGGTGATGCGTGCTCCACAGCAGTTGCCAACGCTCGTCGTCACTCAACACCCCGGCCAGCGCTTCGGCCAACCGGTAGCGATCGGTCTTGCGCACACGAAAGTCCGCTTCGCGATCAGCCGATAACTTGTGCGCCTCATCGAAGATCACCAGATCATACGGCGCAACCATAGACTCACCCAATCGCCCGAACATCCGCTCACTGGCCAGTGTATCAACGCTGACGATCAGGAGGTTGCTGTCCGCGCCGTCAAATGGATTGCCATTGCGCGCATCACTGCCCGTCACGATCTGAAACGGTAGGCTGAACAGCGTGTGCATCTCACGCCGCCAGTTGCTGACCAACCCAGCAGGCGGCACAATCAGCACGCGCTGAATCAGCCGGCGATTCAGCATCTCACGGATGTACAGGCCGGCCATGATGGTCTTGCCCGCGCCAGCATCGTCGGCCAATAAGAACCGCAGTCGGGGCTGCGCGAGCAGGTGTTGATACACCGCCAATCGCTGATGTGGGAGGGGATCGATCTGTGAGATCTCGGTCGCAAACGCGGGATTGTACAAATGTCCATAGGCGAGCCGTTCGGCTTCGATTACCAGGCGCACGGCTTCAGGATTTCCGCCAAAATCGAGTGGCGGCTGCCCATGGGCGTACGCTTCGTACGCCGGGCTGGATTCCATTGCGACGTGTGTCTCAGCGTAGTCGGCGCGCAAGGCATCCACGCCAAGACGCTCGGCCCGCGTCAGGCGCAGCCAGACCGCTGGTGGCGGCTTAGTCTGACCACTTTCCCATCGGTTGACAGTCCCCGTTGTGACTTGCAGCAGTTCCGCCAGTCGAGCCTGAGGCAAGCCTAATTGGACCCGCAGTCGAATAATGCGGTTTGAAAAATCGGTTGGAATCGCATCGTAGTCGGCGTGTCGCATTCGGTCCAACTACTCCTGAAACGGCCTGACGGGGCTTCCCCTGTCAAGTGCCTCAAAACGCGGTAAACCCTATCCACCAACGCGGGATAAGCTCACGTCGGTTGCCCTGCCCGGACAGTTGAATTGTCGCAAGCGTCTTCAGATGGTCACACTCGTGTGGCACTGCCGGGGAACGAAAAAGAGGGATAGCCCGGATAAGTGCGTACCCTCTCAGTTTACGACATTCGGAAGACATTGTCTATTGTGGAAAACACGTAATTTTAATGTCAATAATCACGAACGCGCTGATTCTTATCGGATCTGCCCGCCACTACCGCGCTCCGCGATCGGGTTTCGCGCGGAATCGTCGGACAACAAAGCCGCCTCGGACTCAGGGTGCCAGTCGGCGGAATTCCAAATCCCGAAAACGGGTGGTCCAGGTGAAGGCGTACGGGCAGCCCGCACTCGGCCAGGTCGCCATTGACTCCGTGGTGACGATCAGGGCCACTTCCGTGCCCCAGGTGGGTTGATGGACCCGCGCTAACTCCAGTTGGCTCAAATCCCGCGTAGCCCCATCAAACCGAATGCCCACATAGCGCTGCGTTGTCAGGTCAACGGTGAGTTCGAAGTGATGCCAGTTCAAGTCCGGCGTTACGGTAATGCCCGTGTCCATCAAAGCGACCGGATTCACGTAGACTTTGATCTTGCCGTAATCGGCCGTCCACGGGTTCAACTCCCAGAAGATGACGCCTTCACGAGTCTTTTGGTTCGCGGGGAACAACGCATTGCGGCCATCCCAGAACTGGATCATCAGGTGCACCGCCTGCGGATTCGCCGTCTGGCTGATATTGGCGCTGGGCAAGACGGGCAGGCTGACCTGCCCGGCGTAGGAATAAATACCGAGCGAGAGGCCGTCGCCATTTGGAAACGTCTCGATGAATTTCTTGTGCCCGATCGCGTTGACGTAGGTGCCAATCTGGTGCGGATTCGAGGTCACTTCGCCAAAGCCGACTGCGGGTATAAGCATGGCGTCTTGATCAGAACACGGACAACTGCTCACGCCACCCGGGTTACACTCGGCGGACACACCATGTCCGCTCAAATTGCTGGAGGCATACAGCAGCAAGCCAGGCGGGCGGCTGAGATAGGGCAGATAGACCCGTGCCGCTGGCGTCGCGGTGGCGGCGGGGCCGGTGACCGTCGGAATGGACGCACTCGCGAGCAGACCGGGCAGCGCGAGCAACAGGCCAAGACCGCACACCACACTAAGGATTCGCTTTGGGTTAAGCATCATGTGCGTCCATAACATCCACCCAGTTCAGGCCGCCTGGAACAGGTGTAGAAGTCGTCGCGCAAGGTATGCCGTGCGATTCAGCGACAGCGCACCGTGCTTCATATCAACGATATGCCGCCTACTCCACCACGATGTTCACCAAGCGGCCGGGCACATACACCATGTTGACGATGCGTTTGCCGCTGAGGAATTTCTGCACGTCGGGCGCGGCCAATGCTTGCGACGTCACCTCGGTCTCGGCTGCCTCGGCGGCGACTTCGATCCGCCCGCGCAACTTGCCATTGATCTGGATCGGAA
>JAGOBP010000264.1 GCA_017999195.1 Thermoflexales bacterium | reverse complement strand
GTCCGAACCTTCTTACTCGTTTCTCATTTCGCCCTCAAAGCGGAGGTTGAGTTTTCTCGCCGCCGCTTTTTGCTTGCCGCTCGACCAACGCCTGGCCGTTCAGCCGTCGCCGGGGCATACCCGCGGCGGCTGAAATATTTCCCTGTCGCGCAGTATCTTTGATCGATGCAGAAATTTTATGCTATGATCGATACCCCCGCAGGAAAATGGACGCAACATTACGGGGAGGCAGGCCATGCAATTTGAGACCCTGTATCAAGAACTGGCGCACAGCACCGCGATGATCCGCGCCCTGGTCACGGGTTTGACAGCGGACGAAGCGCGCGTCAAGCCCAACCCTGAGACGTGGTCGGTGCTCGAAGTGGTGTGCCACCTGCACGATGTCGAGCGTGAGGACTTTCGGTTTCACCTCGACTCGATCTTGCACCGTCCCACCGAAGAGTGGCCAGACATCGAGCCGGGCAGTTGGATCAGCGGGCGCGGCTATAATCAACGCGATCTGGCCGATATGCTGGACCAGTTCCTGGCCGAGCGTGAAAAATCGTTGACGTGGCTGAAGAGCCTGTCCGTGCCCGACTGGTCTGCCGCACACATCGATGAAGGCGGCTCCATTTCCGCGGCCGAGATGTTCGCGTCGTGGGTGGCGCACGACAACCTGCATATCCGGCAACTGGTCGAACTCAGGCGGGCCAGAATCGTCAATCTGACTGCGCCGTTCGATACAGGCTATGCGGGCGAGTGGTAGCGGCTGCCCAGACCGACCCTAACCTATGACGAATAAATCAGCCAAATTACGCGCGGATAAACTCTTCCAAAACCTCGAACGGATGTCGGCGCCCCCGATGGTTGACGACGGCGACGAGGATACCGCGCGGATCGTGGCGCTGCACGGGCAGGCGGTGGAAGTGGTGGCCGATACCAGCCGTCAACCGCGCATGAAGAAATTTCGCTTTCAATTGCTGCATCGCTGGTTGACGCACAACTTCGCGCCGTGCAAAGTGGCCGACATCGGCGGGGGCAAGGGGTTGCTGGCGTATCTGTTGAGCACCAACGGCTGGAATGCCACGGTGATCGATCCGATGGCGCAGGGGCTGCCCACCAAGTACAAAGACCTGAGCACGGACACGCGCGTGAAGATCGATCCGGCCGCGACCGTGCCGCATCTCGACGCGGAGTTTGCGCCCGAGCAGGCCGCCGGGTTTGATCTGCTCATCGGCATGCATGCGCACGGCTGCAATGCCGCCATTATCGACGCGGCCGCGACCTATGGCTGCGGCTTCGTCATCTTTCCGTGCTGCGTCATCGGCGAACCGTTTTATCCGCCGTTGGGCGTGCATTGGCTGGAGAGTCTGGCCGATTATGCCATCCGGCAGGGGCACACGCTGCGGCCTTTTCGGCTGAATTTCAAAGGGCAGAACATCGGGCTATATTCGATGGGGCGGTGTGTGGCCGCGAATCAGCGAGTCAGCGAATCTGCGAGTCGGTGATCGGTGTCATGCCGCGCCGCTTAACCATACTGGGAGGACTTTACGATGATGATTTTGATTGCCGGGCCGTATCGCTCGGGCACGAATGATGATCCTGCATTGATCGCGGCTAATGTGCGCGCCATGACGGAGATGTCACTGCGGGTGTTTCGGGCGGGGCATCTGCCGGTGATGGGCGAGTGGTTCGCGCTGCCGCTGATCGAACTGGCCGGTTCCCAACGCATCGGCGATGAGATTTTCAACGAAATTTTTCACCCCATCGCGCGGGAGTTGGTGACGCGCTGCGACGGCTGCCTGCGCATCGGCGGGGCGTCGTCGGGCGCAGATGAAATGATCGAGTTGGCGCGGCAGGCCGGAAAGATGGTGTTTCTGCGCTTTGAGGATATTCCGTTGAAATGATGTCACCCAGCCGCGCGGCGCAATCGGCGCAAGTCGAATCATATTGGCTGAGTGGGCAGAACATTCGGAGGGGCACATGCCGGCTTATCGTGAACGAGTCTATGTGTGTCCTGACCAAAGCGGGCAACCCGGTTGGATTGTGGACTTTCCAGAGTGGTGGAATCGACACGAATTCTTCGCGAAATATGAGGATCGCCAGATCGACACCGGGCATCCGATCTACGTCAACTATGGTTTGTTGCTGACTGCGTGGGAGGCAGCGACCTGGGATGAGCAGTGCCGAGCGGCCTTCGCGCAGAATCCGCGCAGTCGAGACGCGGCCGTCATCGCGGCGATGCAACGGTGGACGGCGCTGTTGAAGGCCGCCAGTTGGGTCATCGTCGAGTCGTATGAGTGGGAGTCGGGGCTGGATTGATCTTGCCTCCCGCCAAAATTGGGTATAATAGAAGCGCCTGCACCACACCTCACGGAACCCGTTTCACTCGAAGCGGGTTTCTTTGCCACAGAGAGAAAACATGGACCTCCACCTCACCCTCAATTCCGAAGCAAAAGTATTTGACATCGAACCGAAAGACCGCCTGTTGGATGTGCTACGCGCCAACGGCTACCTCGGCGTGAAGCACGGCTGCGACGACGGCTCGTGCGGCGCGTGCGCGGTGCTCATCGACGGCAAGCCCGTCAACTCGTGCACGCTGCTGGCCGCGCAAGTCGAGGGCAAATCGATCCTCACCATCGAAGGGGTAGGGCAAGATGCCATCTTGCCCCACACAGGCCCCACGCACGGCTGGACGGGCAACGTGCCCTTGCATCCCTTGCAGCGCGCCTTCGTCGAGATGGGCGCGATCCAGTGCGGCTACTGCACGCCCGCGATGATCCTCGCGGCCAAGTCGCTGCTCGATCGCACCCTCAATCCCAGCGAAGCCGAAATCCGCGAGGTATTGAGCGGCGTGCTGTGTCGCTGTACGGGCTACATCAAGCCGGTGCAGGCCGTTCAGCGCGCGGCCGCGATGATGCGCGGTGAAGACGTGCCCCCGATCGAACTGCGCGGCGAAGCAGTACCGCTCTTCAACGAGCCGCGCCCATCACCCGACCTTGAAGGCGGCCACGGCGACACGCTCACTAAGACCACGCCATTGCCCACGCTCGTCGTTGCGCCCGATGGCGACAAATGGAAGGTCGTCGGCAAGCCGGAGATCAAGGTCGATGCGTACAAGTTGGTGCAGGGCAAGCCCGCTTTCACTGATGACATCGAACTGCGCGGCATGCTCGTCGCGAAGATATTGCATTCGCCCTTCGCGCACGCGCGCATCAAGCGCATCGATGTGAGCAAGGCGCGGGCGCTGCCCGGTGTGGCCGCGGTGCTGACCCATCACGATTTGCCGCGCGTGGCCTATTCCACGGCAGGCCAATCTGATCCGATGCCGGGGCCGCAGGACGCTTTCTCATTGGACAACAAAGTGCGCTTCGTCGGTGACCGCGTGGCCTTCGTCGCCGCCGAAACCGAAGAGATTGCCGAACGCGCCCTCGAATTGATCGAAGTGGAATACGAAGAATTGCCCGCGATTCTCGATCCGCGCGAGAGCATGCAGCCCGATGCCGTCCGCATCCACGATGAGCCGGAATACATCAACTTCGCGGATTCTGATCCCAGCAAGAATTTGGCCGCAGAAATCCGCATCGACATTGGCAACATCGACGAAGGGTTCGCAAAGGCCGATCGGATTTTTGAGGCCGAATATATTGTGCCCAAGGTTCAACAAGCGCACATCGAGCCGCACATCGTCGTCACCTATTGGGACGAGGATGATCGCCTGGTCATTCGCACCTCAACGCAAGTGCCCTTCCATGTGCGCCGCATCCTCGCGCCGGTGCTGGGGTTGTCGGCCAAGCGCATCCGCGTGATCAAGCCTCGCATCGGCGGCGGCTTCGGCGGCAAGCAAGAAGTGTTGATCGAAGACGCGGCCGCGCACCTCACCATTGCGACGGGCCGCCCGGTGCGACTGGAATACACGCGGGCCGAAGAATTTTATGCGTCGCGTTCGCGTCATCCGATGCGCATCAAGATGAAGACGGGCGTGACGAACGATGGCCGTCTCACCGCCAATGCGATGTATGCCCTCAGCGATACGGGCGCGTATGGTTGTCACGCGCTCACCGTCACCGGCAACACCGGCCACAAAGCGATGGCGCTCTACACGGGGCAACCCACCGAAGGCAATCCGCCTATTCCGAATATCCGTTTTTATGCCGACATTGTGTACACCAACACGCCGCCCGCGGGCGCGTTCCGAGGTTACGGTGTGCCGCAGGGCGCGTTTGCGGTGGACGTTCACATGGAACGCATCGCGCGTGAGTTGGGCATCGATCCGATCGAGTTCCGGTTGAAGAACGTCGTGCGTGCCGGTGATGAGCATCCGTTTTCTCGCGCATGGAGCGAAGGCCGCGAACCGCGCCCGGAGATTATCAAGACGAGCGCACTGCCACAATGTGTGGCGCAAGGCGCGGCGTCGATCGATTGGGCGCGCAAGTTCGCCAACCCCGATTGGCACGTCGTGCCCGGCAAGCCACATCTGCGCAAGGGCATCGGCGTGGCGTGCGTGATGCAAGGCACGGCCATTCCCTATCTCGATATGGGTGCGGCCTCGATCAAGATGAATGAAGATGGTTCGTTTAACTGCCTCGTCGGCGCGACTGACCTGGGCACGGGTTCTGACACGGTACTCGGTCAGATGGCGGCGGAAGTGTTGGGCGTGCCACTCGATGACATCATCATGTATTCGAGCGATACCGACTTCACGCCGTTCGATGTGGGTGCGTATGCGTCGTCAACGACCTATATTTCCGGTGCGGCGGTGGTGAAAGCGGCTGAAAAAGTGGCCGAGCAGATCAAGCAAGTGGCAGGCAGCATGCTGCAGGTCGATCCGGCGACGATTCACTTAGCAGACAAGTGCGCGTGGAGCGCAGAGGGGCAATCGGTGACGTTGACGCAGGTCGCGATGAATTCGCTGCATCATGCGAATCAACAACAGATCATGGGCGTAGCCTCATATATGTCCAAAGAATCGCCGCCGCCGTTTGCGGCCCAATTTGCCGAAATTACTGTCGATATTGAGACGGGGCAAGTGACCGTCGATAAGTTGGTGATGGCCGTGGACTCCGGTGTGATCGTCAATCCGGTGACGGCAGGCGGACAGATCGAAGGCGGCATGACGCAAGCCTTAGGCTATGCCGTGTGCGAAGAGATGACGTATGACGATCAAGGCCGCTCGTTGGCGAATGACTTGTACGACTACAAGATCTTCCGCGCCGATGAGATGCCCGAACTCGACGTGATCTTTGTCGAGACGAAAGAACCGTCGCATCCCTTCGGCGTGAAGGCCGTGGCCGAAATCCCGATGGACGGCGTCGGCCCAGCGGTCGTCAATGCGATTCTCGACGCGACCGGCGCACAGGTGAATGAACTCCCGGCCACGCCGGAGAGAGTGTGGCGGGCGTTGCATCATAAGAATTGATGGCAGACCTGACCAATCGCCAACGAATGTCAACCTGGGCGGCTAGTGTGCGTGAAATCGTGGCGAAGCCGCCCGGTAGCGATGACGGGTATTCGCCAGAAAGCATCGCGCGTTACGCCGACAGCAATTTTTCAAAATTCAGCACATGGACTATCGTCTGTGAAGAAGTGCTGGACACGCAATTCCCGCCGGTTTATTTCGAGCGGGCGCACGAAGAATTGCGGCGACGCGGGTTGACCGACAGCGCTATTGCTGAAATGCGCTATTTCGCATGGCTGACTGCGGGTTGGCTCAATTACGTGTGTATGCTGTGGGATTGGGCGAACTTAGATGAGAACGACATCTTGCTTGCCATCGAGCGGCAATACAAAGATGGCTGGATTTCAGCGGAAGAGCGTGAACGATGCATTCACTACCTGCAACAATATCTGTAAAACGTAATTCCTGATGTACGACGGACCTGAAGTCGAGCGATCGGCTTCAGGTCTTTTTTATTCGCAGGCGTGATCACCCTCGGTCTGAATTCAGTAATAACCTTGTCAAATCTCGCCCTCGCCGCCGATTTGCCGCACCAGGCATGATATACTTTTCGGCAGTTTCACCCCCATCAGCCAACAACCCGACTTGTATCACAAAAGGTATCACTTTTTGCCACTGACTTGTGGCCGCCTTGCGTTATGCTTGTAACGTAAGGAAATCGTTTTTAACTGGGAGGAGACCGTATGTTAGTTACACGCCGTTTTACTGTCGCACTGACGTTTATCGTAGCGCTGCTCATCACGCTCAACGCCGC
>JAGOBP010000263.1 GCA_017999195.1 Thermoflexales bacterium | reverse complement strand
GCATCCGGCCCGGCGGCAAAGACTTTAATCACTTCATTTTGCCGCACACCAAACGAACCGACGGCGTTGATGCTCTTGGCATTCACGCGCTTGGCTTCATTTGTGGCCCGCGCGATTTGAATTTCAGCCGTAAAGCGCGCCGCCGTTTGCACAAACAGGGCGGCCGGTCGCGCGTGCAAACCCAATTTATTCTCAATCGTCAGCAACAGCGTTTGTGCGGCCGTCAAGTCCGCGACAGAAGTTCCGGCGGGGATGGCCTGCTGAATATGGCTCAAGCCTTCGGTCTTGGCCGCCAATGCGCCCATCGCCTCGGCCGCCACTTGCTGCAACGTCCCGCCCAGGCTGGCTTGCACGGCCGCCGCAATCGAACCTTCGATCATCGGCGCGGCGCACAGCAACACATTGGGCCGCTGGTCTTCAGGCAGGAACTCCAAGGCCATCTCCGCACTCATGATGGCGCTGCCTAGATCCATCAACACCAACACGCCATCTTCGCTGTAGGCGGCCTCAATGGCCCGATGGATTTTCTCGGCATTCGTGCCCAAGGGGTGCAACGGATCGCCGGTCCCGGCCGCGGTGGCAATAACCACGCGCGATTGCTGCGTCATGGCACGCGCCAATTCGGCAACACCCGATACCAGCGACGGACTATGCGAGACGAGAACGAGGTTGACCATAGTTTCGACCAGGCAACACCGGACGGATAAATCGCAACTGTCTCAGTGCACAACCCGGCACTGCGGACAGTTGACCACTTCGCTAACAGCGTTGAGAACTTGATCGGTCACTTGCTGCGGCTCACCGGGCGTGAAACCCGTCGCGCCACATTGGCACGCGTACCACCCCACCCGCTTGGGATCGTACGCCACGGCCGCGCTGGCGCGGAGATCGATTTCTTCCACGCCCATTTTCCAGCGGGCATTCGTAATCAAACGGCGGCAGCCCATGGCCTTCAAGCGCGCCACATACTCCGCAAAATGTTCGGGCGTGCAATGGCGCATCAGCAGCACACCCACGGTTACATCGTACGGCATCGGCCACTCGCGCGCGTCAGCGCACACGGCGACCAGATTATCGGGCTGGCTATAGCGATCGGCTTGCGCTAACACCGCGGGATTGCGTTCAACCGCATACACCCAACTGGCGATGTTGGCCACTCGATTGGATAAACGCAAATCCCCCGCGCCAATATCGACCACGACATCAAAGGGATAAACGCGCTCCACCACAAACCGATAGGTCTCCTCATCGTACGGAGCCCAGATTGCCTCCCAATCGATCGGGTTATCCATCAGGCCCGCCCCTGCGAAACGATCGTGGCACTCAGCCAGATGCCGTAAGCCACGGCGATCACGCCAATGATGGTTAACGCCGTCGAAAGTTTCTGCTCGGTGGCGGGTTTCAGGCCCAGATCAAACAGAATGGCGCGCACACCTAGCAACGCATGCCACGTGACGGTGATGAGGAAAGCGATTTCCAGTAAGAACACAAAGGGATTGGACAAGTACTGCACGACTTGCGCATAGTCGCGCAGGCCGCCTTCCACGACGAAGTGCTGCACCACCATATGCAGGCCCAACAGGACCAGCAGCAAAGCGCCGGTGCCTGCCTGCAAAATCCACGACCAACTGCTGGCGCGTTCACGCACAGGTTTATTCATCATAGCCCCCTAATGCGTCTCCGCGAACACCGCTAAGGCGCTTAACACGCCAAACACGATGGTCAAAGCCAGCCCGATCCACAACATGACCCGCTGGCGCGGCACACCGATGCCAAAGCCAATCAGCGACAGACGCACACCGTTCAAGCCATGCGCCAGAATCCCGATGATGAGCACGACGTCCATAATCAACACCAGCGGCGACTTGGCAATGGCCACGAAGTTATCCCACGCCGTTGGCCCAACAGCCAGCTGGCTAAGGATGCCCAGATGCAGAAAGAGATACAGCACCAGCCCCAGCGCGCTCAGGCGCATCACAACATAGGCCCAGAAGCCCACACGCTTACCGCGCACGTTGAACCATTGCAGCGGCTTACGCTCTACAGGTTTGGGTTTAACATCGACTGACATTCACAACCTCCCAGCAATCCACCGAGGTAGGGCAAGTTGGCAACTTGCCCTACAAAGTTAGTTCTTGCCAAACAAGCGACCAATCTTCCGCGCCGCGACCTTGCCCTTGAGGCGCATAATCGCCGCGCCCGGATCGACTTCGTACGGGCACGCTTCAGTGCATTCAAAGGAAGAGTGGCAGCGCCACAGGCCGTGCTCGTCGTCGATCAGTTTATAGATGGCTTCTTTGTCGACGCCGCGCGGTTCGTTCAACAGCCGTTCAGCCGCCGCCAGTCCCATCGGGCCGAGGAATTCCGGATCAGTCGCCATCACCGGGCAGGCCGATAAACACAAACCGCATTCCAGACAATTCTCAAACCGACCGAAATCGGGTAAACCTTCCGGGAAGACGTATTTGCCATCGGAGCGCAGTGACTCGGCCTTACGAATGATGGGCATCCCCACCAGCGTCATGCGTTGATAGATCGGGCTGGCATCCACGGCGATGTCGGTGATGACGGGGAAATTGCGCATCGGATCAATCTTGATCGTTGCGCCTTCGCCATAGTCTTTGACCGGCGTCACGCACGGCAATTTCTCCACGTCGTTGACCAGCAGCCCGCACGAGCCGCACGAGGCATGATGGCACGCGTGCCGGAACATGACGGTCTTATCCGCGGCCCACGCCTGCTCAACGGCATCGAGGATGTTACCCGCGTCTGGCACTTCAACCGGAAACGTGTCGTAGTGTGGCTCACTGCCCGGCTTGTAGCGATACATTTTGACTGTGAGTTTCATGGTTATTCAGTGATGAGTGATGAGTGACGAGTGATTTCGCACTCGTTACTCATCAGGCTAGTTGTTGTAATACGACCGATAGGATTCGAGTACGTACTCTTTGGTGCGGCACTCGGCGGTGATGCCCAACTTGGCGCAGACTGTGTCCGTGACTTTTTCCGCCATGCCGCGCGCGGTCGTGGTCTTGCCGCCCGAAATGGTGACGAAGTTTTCCACGCCGTCGAACTTGTGATCGAAACTGGCGAAGGTGCGGCTGACTTCGCGCTCGTCGGAACTCTTCTTGCCGATCAACGGTCGGGCTACGGCCATCACGCCGCGAATCGGGTTGTGGCGCAGCGCGGGAATCATCTTCTCGCCGAAGGCGATCATCTTATCGACGTGCTCTTGCGGGATGACGATCGCGTTGGCATCGTCCACTTTCCACGACGTTGTCCCAATGATGGATGTTTGGCGCTGCGGCACAACAATGTCGCCATCATGGGGCTTGTTCAGGCGGTTCACCACCATCTGATTGAGCCGCTTGGCGACCGAGACCATGACACCCGCCGTCGGCAGTACGGGCACATCGACGCCCGCCATGGCCGCAATCTTGCCCGCCCACGGGCCGGTGGCGTTGACCACCAAATCTGCGCCTATTTCGCGCTCTTTGCCGGTGCGATTGTCACGCACCTTCACGCCGGACACGGCCTTGCCCGACATCATAAAGCCAGTGACTTCGTGATACGGTAAAACGGTCGCGCCGTTCTTCTTCGCCGTTGCCAGGAACGACAAGCAGAACCGATAGGGATCGAAGACCCCATCGGGCACTTGAACGGCCGCGAGAATTTTCGGATTCAAATAGGGTTCAATTTCCAACGCGCGTTTGACAGGAATATCGCGCGCGGGGATGTGGCTCTCTTCGCAACCCGCCAGGAACGTTTCCTTGAACGCCAAATCGGATTCATCGACGGCCACAAATAAGCCGTCATTCAGTTCCAGGCCGTCCAGCATGATCTTGCGCAAAGTCATATTTTCTTCGATGCACTCGACCGCGCCTTCATGATCGGTGACGGCATAGCGGCCACCGCTGTGCAACAAACAGTGATTGCGCCCGGTCGTGCCTGAGGCGATCTCGCCGCGCTCGATGACGGTCACGTCGCAGCCGCGCAACATCAAATCGTGCGCAGTGGCCGTGCCGGTGGAGCCGGCGCCAATCACAATCACGTGGAATTTCTTAGCCATATTACAGACTCCGGTTGAGGTTCAGACTCTCAACACGCTTGAGGTTGTTACCGTGCAAGCAACCGCCGGCTTCAGCCGGGTTGAAGCCTCGCTGAAGCCGGCGGACAGAAACAAGTCAACCTCACCGGGTTTGAAACCGGTGAGGTTTAACAAAACTAGTCAACCCAATCGAAGGTCTTGGTGACGGCTTTCTTCCAGCCGGCATAGATCTTCGCGCGGTGATCGGCGTCCATCTTCGGGGCCCACTCATGATCCTTGCCCCAGTTCTCGCGCAGATCCTCGACGGCCTTCCAGAAGCCGACAGCCAAGCCGGCCGCATAGGCCGCGCCGAGCGCAGTCGTTTCGGCGACCACTGGGCGAATGACGGGCACGCCCAACACGTCAGCCTGGAACTGCATCAGGGTGTCGTTGAAGACCATGCCGCCGTCAACCTTGAGCGCGGTCAGGTCCACGCCGGAGTCCTTGTTCATGGCATCCAACACTTCGCGAGTCTGGAAAGCCGTGGCTTCCAGCGCCGCGCGGGCAATGTGGCCCTTGGTGACGTAGCGGGTCATACCCACGATCGCGCCGCGGGCATCGCTCTTCCAGTAGGGGGCAAACAGGCCGGAGAAGGCGGGCACGAAGTAGATGCCGCCGTTGTCTTCAACGGTGTTCGCCAGCGCCTCAACATCAGACGACTTCTGGATCAGGCCCAGGTTGTCGCGCAGCCACTGAACCAGCGCGCCGGTGATGGCGATCGAGCCTTCGAGCGCGTAGACGGCGGGCTCGCTGCCGATCTTGTAGCCCAGCGTGGTCAACAAGCCGTTATTCGACTGCACGGGCTTGGTGCCGGTGTTCAACAGCATGAAGCAGCCGGTGCCGTAGGTATTCTTGGCTTCGCCTGCGCTGAAGCAGGTCTGGCCGAACAACGCGGCTTGCTGGTCGCCCAGGTCGCCGGCGACGGGAATGCCAGCCAGCGAGCCAGTGGCCTGGCCGTAAACTTCCGACGAGGCTTTGATGGCGGGCAGCATGGCGCGCGGAATGCCCATGACTTGGAGCATGTCCGGATCCCAATCGAGGGTTTCCAGATTCATCAGCATGGTGCGGCTGGCGTTCGACACATCGGTCACGTGCACGCCGCCGTTCGGGCCGCCGGTCAGATTCCAGATCACCCAGCTGTCGATGTTGCCGAACAGGATTTCGCCCGCTTCGGCCTTGGCGCGCGCGCCTTCGACGTTATCCAGAACCCACTTCACCTTCGGGCCAGAGAAATAGGTCGCCAGAGGCAGACCGACTTTGGCGCGGAAGCGATCCTGGCCGCCGTCTTTGGCCAGTTCATTGCAGATCAAGTCCGTGCGGGTGTCTTGCCAAACGATGGCATTGTAGACGGGCTTGCCGGTGGCTTTTTCCCACACGACGGTGGTCTCGCGCTGATTGGTGATACCAACCGCAGCGATGTCTTTCAGATCGACGCCGGTCTTGGCCAACGCGCCGGCGATGACGGCTTCCGTGCTGCCCCAGATTTCCATCGGGTTATGCTCAACCCAGCCTGGCTTGGGGTAAATCTGCTCGTGCTCTTTCTGATCGATACCAACGACCTTGCCGGCATGATCGAAGATCATGAAACGGGTGCTGGTCGTGCCCTGATCGATTGCCGCTGCATACTTTGCCATTGTGTGATCTCCTGTGATAGAGGTGGGTGGAAAATCAAGGTACAGCGGGCGTGTGGCGGTCAACCGATTGAGCCACACGCCCCGATCGTACCGTTACTTCGCCCAGGTGTCCGCCGCCGCTTTCAACAACATGTAAGACGACGTGGCGCCGGGATCCTGATGTCCTGCACTGCGTTCACCCAGGTACGATGCACGCCCTTTGCGGGCCACCAGCGGAATGGTATCTTTCATGCCTTGCTCGGCAGCCGCCGCAGATCGGCGCAACGCCTCGCTGATATCTGCACCGTCGGACACGGCCTGCTTCATCGCCGCCAAAGCGGGCGTCAAAGCATCGACCATGGTCTTGTCGCCAGGGCTGGCTTTACCGCGCGCGATGACACCGTTGAGCGCAGCCTCGAGAGCCGCCGCCCAATCGGCCGCCGACAATTCCATCTTGTTGGCACTGGCCGTGCCGGCCTGCATGAAGAACGTGCCATACAATGGGCCGCCTGCGCCACCCACGGTC
>JAGOBP010000262.1 GCA_017999195.1 Thermoflexales bacterium | reverse complement strand
GATCAGTGAAGCCTTAACGAACATCACGCGCCATGCCAAAGCAGCCCGCGTTCAACTGCACCTCCGATCGGTTGATCAAACGCTCGAGTTGGTAATCCGCGACGATGGCTGCGGCTTTGATCAAAGTACGATCGGCCAACCGGGCCACTACGGCTTGATCGGCTTGCAAGAACGCGCGCGATCACTGGGCGGGACAGTGAGTATCGATAGTCAAGCGGGGCAGGGCACGACGTTAAGAATAGCTATTCCCGCGTAGGGGCGAGGCTGGCCCTCGCCCGCGATGGTTGATAGGACATCATGTCAGAACCCATCCGAATCTTGATTGCCGATGACCACGAAGTAGTGCGCGAAGGCCTGCGCTTGATCCTCGAAGCGGAGGATGACTTTGTGGTGGTGGGCGAAGCCGCCGATGGCCGCGAAGCGATCGAGTTGGTGCGCCAGCATCAGCCGCAGGTCGTGTTGATGGATTTGCGCATGCCGGGCATGGATGGCTTGACGGCGATCAAACACTTACGCCAACAATGGCCGGACCTCAACATCGTGATTCTGACGACCTACAACGAAGATGCCCTGATGATTGAAGGCTTGCGTTCCGGGGCGCGCAGTTATTTGCTCAAGGATACCAAACGGCAAGTGCTGTTTGATACCCTGCGGGCGGCGGCCCGCGGCGAAGCCTTGTTGCGGCCGGACGTGATGGCCCGCGTGCTCAGCCAATCGGCAGTTCCGGCTAAACCGGCGGAAGACCTCACGCTGACTGACCGCGAACGCGAGGTGCTGATCGGGGTGGCGCGCGGCGAGCGCAGCAAGGAAGTCGCGGCGCGGTTGGGCATCACCGAGCGCACCGTCAAAGCCCATCTGGCCAGCATCTACAACAAGTTCGGCGTCGATTCGCGCGCGGCGGCGATTGCCATCGCTTCACAGCGCGGCCTCATTTCGCAGCACGACCTCAACGGATAAAACACAATCCACGAAGAACACGAAGGTGGCGATACTTTCTTCGTGAACTTCGTGGATCATTGTTGCTAGGTCCTGATCCCCGATGAACTGACTTTTACTTCCCCGGCCACGTGGGGGTGGTGAACTGCGGATTCGCCGTCACCCAGCAGTTGCCGATGGTGTCATTGGCGCACAGCACGCGATACCACTGGTTGTCGGCGCTGATGCCGGTGACCATGATCGGCTGTCCCGTGCCGAGCATTCTGACGAGGGCGTTGGTCGTGCCCGGCTCGCCGCCGAAGACGGGCACATCTGCGTTGGGGAACAAATAGCGCACCCCGGTTTCCACTGCATTCGGCGCGATGCGCGTGCCCGGCACCACATAATACTTCTGCGCCACCGACGGATTACTGGTGATCCAGCACGGGCCGACGACATCGCCGGGGCACAAGACGCGCCACCAACTGCCATCGAAACTGAGGCCGATGACGAGCAGCGTTTGCCCGGCCGCCATCAAGTTGACCTGCGGATTGAGTTCGCCAGGCACGCCCATGAAGACCGGGGCGTCCATCGCCAGGCTGACGTACTTCAACTCGGTGAAGTAGGTGTTCGGCGCGATCTGCGTTCCGCCGCCGGTCACCCCTACAACGACCTGCGCGTACAGCGGCATCTGCCCGTTGTAGCCCACACCGATCAAGGTGCCGCCATCGACGAACAACTTCCACTCGCTGCGATAAACGCCGGGTACAGTGGGCGCGACCAGCGGCACCGACAGATCGACCGATTCGCCGGGCCGCACGACGTGCGGCAGTTCGAGCGGGGTGGGATCACTGCTCAGGTTGCCGCCCACGAATTTGATCGCGTGCAGGCGATAACCCGATCCCCACGTGCAGGTGCCATCGTTGCGCACGCGCCACGTCTTAATGAAGGGCTGGCCCGCGGTTACGGCACTATTGTCGAGGAACGTGATGTCGCCCAGGAATTTAACCTGATAGGTGCAGTTGTTCTCGTTGGGCACAGGATTGCCCACGACGATCTGCACGTACAGCGGCGTCTGACCATCGCGCCCGACGCCTAGCAGCTGGTCTGGCGCAATTTGCAACATCCATTCACTGCGATACGTGCCCGCCAGCGTGGGCGCGACCATCGGCACGGAGACATCGATCGTGCCGCCCGGCGGCACATCGCCGGGCAGGGCCACTTGCGTGGGTGCGCCCAGTTGATGGCCGTTTACAAACGACAGCGTTTGCAGCGCGCGGCCCGGCCCCCAGATGCAGCTGCTGTCGTTGCGAATGCGCCAGACCTTAATGAAGGGCGCGCCCGCCGCAATGGGGTGATTGTCCGGTACGCTGATGTCGCCCGCAAAGCCCGCGCGGTACACGCAGGCGCCACTGGACGTCGTGTTCACGGCGGGCAGGAATTGATAGTCCCAGCCGAAGTTTACGTTGAATTTGTTTTCGCCGGCATTCAGGTTGACGCTGATGCTTTGCACGCCATCGATGACGGTGGGATGCGTCCAGCGGCCCGGGACCAGCACGGCGGCGTTCGGGTCGCGCCCGGGATCGATCGAGACGCAGTACATGCCAGCCGGTAGGCCGGTGAATGAATACGAGAGATCTGTCGCGACGGCGGTGGCTTCTTGAATGATCGCCGTCAACGGGCAGGCACCCGCCGACAGTGAAACCTTCACACCCCCGATCGAGGCTTCGCCCGCATCGAGCAGGCCGTTGGCGCGGTACGACCCATCGGGTTGTTGCACGCAGCCCGCGCCCGGTTGCTCGGACGCGCACAGATCGTGAAACAGCCAGCCACTGATCGAGCCGAGGGCGGGCGCACCCGGTTGCGGCGTCAGCGTGCTGATGATGGGCGGCAGGGCCGTAGGCGGAATGGTGGTGGGTGGAATGTCAGTCGGCGGCACCGCAGTTATGATCGGCGGTAACGGTTGGCTGGTCGCCGGAACAGGCGTTGTGACGGCCGCGGGTGTCGGCGAGCCGCAGGCGCTAACGATGAGCATCGCCAGCAGTAAGGCAAAAGCAGTGTGTTTCATAGTCATGATAGTCCTCCCAGCGGTATGATTACGTGTTGTTTGATATTTCCGGCAATGAGACGATGGCGGGTCGCTAAAAGTTCCGAGTGATTCGGGGGCGGTGATGGGCCGATCGGGGATGGCGGCTGAGCGTGTTGGCGCAAGGCGTTTGCCTTTCAGATCAAATGTGGTTACAATCGAAACGACTGTGATTTATCTTACCTCGCAGCGCGCCACACGACTCAATTTTAGGTTAAAGTATAGCACAACGATTGACGGGCATTGGGGTTGTTAATGTCACGATCGGGCAGATGAAGAATAGAATGACAGTATATGACATTTGACAGTGGACAGGCAAGGGGATTCGTGGCATCTTGGTTCTACCCTGTGAGCGCAGGGCGAGCGAAACGACTATGACGCGAATGCGACAAGCTGGTTTGCCCCGGATGTTTAACTGGATGACCTGAGGTCCAGACGAGCTGAGCTGTGTGTCTTGCGGCGCGGCTCGTTTTGTTTTGCACCAGGACGAATTGAGCCAAGGAGGTGTTCCCGCTGTCCATAGGCCCGTGTGGTTGCTGTTTGGTTTCGCCGCAGTTCCCGTTGAGCCGTCTCTCATACCCCAACAAGGAGCGTTGACATGGCTGCTACTGCCCCCGAAACAAAAGTAATGGGTTATCTGCCCCAGGATACCCCGCCCATTGGCTCGATGTTGAGCCTGGGGATTCAGCAAGTGCTGACGATGTTCCCCGCGACCGTGCTGGTTGCCATCCTCACCAAGTTCGACGTGAGCGTGACACTGTTGGCCAGCGGTTTTGGCACGATTATTGCCTTGCTCGTGTCCAAGCGCAAGATCCCCATGTATTACGGTTCCAGTTTCAGTTATATCTCGGTGGTGGTCACGGCGATGTCGTTGTACGCCAAAGACTGCTTCACTGATCCCACTACGACCTACTGTCCGGCCGGTGTCCAGATCGTGCAGGTGGGTATCATCGGCACGGCCGTCGTCGAGATTCTGATCGGCTTGCTGATCATGAAGGTCGGCAAGGCGGCGCTGGATCGCGTGTTGCCGCCCGTCATCACCGGCAGCGTGGCCATCGTCATCGGCGTGGCATTGGCCGGTGCAGCGTTGGGCATGGCCAGCGCCGAATGGGGCATCGCCCTGGTGACGCTGTTCTTCACCGTGATGTTCTCGGTGTATTTGCAGGGCAAGGGCCTGCTGGGTATGCTGCCCATCTTGCTGGGCGCGATTGTGGGCTATATCTTTGCGCTGTTGATTGGCAAGGTGGACTTTACGGCCTTCAACAACGCGGCCTGGATTCGCGTGCCGCCGATTACATTCCCCGATTTCGGCAATCCAGCCGCCTGGGCCGTGGTGGTCAGCATCTCGCTGATCGCGATTGCGACGATTCCGGAAAGCACGGCGCACCTGTATCAGATGAGCCTGTACATCGATGCGCTGGCCAAGGAATTGAAGCGCGCCCCGATCGAGATCAAGAAGCTCATCGGCCTGAACCTGATCGCGGACGGCGCGGATGACGTTGTGGTGGGTATGCTGGGCGGCTGCGCGGGCACCAACTACGGTGAGAACAACAGCCTGATGGCGATTACGCGCAACTATTCCGTGCCAGTGTTGATGACGGCGGGCGTGATGGCGATTCTGCTGGGCTTTGTGGGCAAGTTGGCTGGTCTGGTCAACACCATTCCCACGGCGGTGACCGGCGGCCTGTCGATCTATCTGTTTGGCGTCATCGGCATGCAAGGTGTGGCGCTGATCCAGTCGGAGCGGGTGAACCTGTTTGAACCGCGCCAATTGGCCGTGGGTTCGATCATCCTGATCACGGGCATCGGCGGCAACCTGGCGCTGAAGGACGGCATCTTCCCGTTCATCATCCCGGTGATCTTCCCGAACGGCATCCCCGCCATCGTGTTTGCGGCGCTGGTCGGCATCCTGTTGAACCTGGTGTTCCTGATCCTGCCGCCGTCGAAGTTCGGCGTGAAGGAACGCGAGAACATCAACTACGAATAACAGCACTACGTGATCCACGAAGGGCACTAAGGAACACGAAAACTTAGTGCTCTTCGTGTCCTTCGTGGAAGAAAAAGAGGTAAAGATGATTACGGCACATCCCGGTTTACCAGAGTTTGACTATGTCAAACCGGCCTCACTCAACGAGGCCAGCGCCTTCTTGGCGCAGCACGTCGGGGAGGCACGCGCCTTCATCGGCGGCACGGACACCTTCGTGCGCATGCGCGATGGGGCGTGGAAAGACAAGTATCTGGTCGATGTGAAGGGCCTGCCCGGTATGAATGATCTGACGTTCGATCCGGCGCAGGGTTTGCGGGTGGGGGCGGCGGTCAACATGAATCGCCTGGTCGCCTCGCCCGAAGTGAACGCGCATTATCCGGTGTTGGCGGAAGCCGCGCACACCGTGGCGAGTTATCAACTCCGCACCCGCGCGACGGTGGCGGGCAATATCTGCAACGCCTCGCCCGCCGGTGACACGGTCGGTTCGGGGCTAGTGCTGGACGCGAAGGCGCACGTGCATGGCATCGACGGCGAGCGCGTCGACGCGTTACGCACGTTTTTCAAGGGACCGGGCAAGACGGTGTTGAAGCCCGGCGACATCGTGACGGCGGTTGAATATCCGCTGCCGCCGCAAGGCTCGGCGGGCAAGTACATCAAGCTGGGCCGCAACGCGATCGGCGATCTGGCGATCGTGGGCGTGACGGCCTTCGGCTATCCCGACGGCGCAGCCGTGTCCGGTTTCCGGTTCTTTGTGGCACTGGCCTCTGTCGCGCCGACGCCGTTCATGCCGGATATGTCGCTGTTGAGCGAGAAGGCCATCACGCCGGAGTTGATCGTCGAGGCGGCAGAATTCGCGATGAATTCGGTCACACCGATTGATGATGTGCGCGGCAGTGCGCGCTATCGCAAGTTGATGGTGCGGAATATGACGCGCAACGCATTAACTGAGGTCTGGAAAAAACTGCAAGGATAGAGAGACGGAGAGCATGAGCGAAGGAGGGAAATATCCTTCCATCTCGCTGTCGCTCCGTCACTCCATCTGACTGGAGGCACAATGTCATTTCATAGAATAACCGTTACTGTAAATGGATCAGCCGAAATAGTCGATGTCCCCTCGAACATGACGATGTTGACGATGCTGCGCGAGAAACTGGCGCTGACCGGCACTAAGAACGGCTGTGCGGCGGGCGAGTGCGGCGCGTGTACGGTCTTGTGGAACGGCGAGCCGGTGAATAGCTGCATGGT
>JAGOBP010000261.1 GCA_017999195.1 Thermoflexales bacterium | reverse complement strand
CGTCGCTGCTGGCGGTGCTGGACGATAAAGTGCGCGGACTGCAAGCGTTGTGGGGCAGTGTGCAGCCGGGCGGCGCGCTGCTGATCATCGAGCCGACCGAGCAGATGACGAGCGAGAGCGCGAATCAATTGATCAAGAACGGCCTGAGCGGCAAGCGCATCAAAGGACTGCACATGTGGGCGGCGGCGCGGCAAGGTAATACCATCAAGCCTGCGTTGTACGACACGCTGGGCGCGCCGCTTGAATTTACGCCGCTGCTGAGCGGCCTGGTCGGCGCGTGGGTGATTCGCAAATCCCAGTAATTCTGCAATCGATGGAGCCTTCAACGCCCCTGGATCGAGTCGATCTGGGGGCGTTGTATTTTGATCAAGCCAATTGCTGTGGCGAATGAATTCGCGCCTACAACTACACGAAGCCGACCTCCGTCGGCTCAGTCGGCGTAGGCCGACTTTGTGTTTGGGTTGCCGCGACTTGCCCATGTCCGCCGCAATGCGGCGGTGGGCCGCCGGGCGCAGTCGCCGGAGATTGCCCCTTGACATCTGAATGCGATAAGCGTAAAATAGTAAACACTGTAAACTATTGTGAGCATATATAACAAAGGCGCGAGCATGGCAACAACTCGAAGGGAACGACAACGAACGGCCACCCGCGACGAGATCATCGCCACGGCCTGGCGGCAGATCGGTGAGACAGGCGCGGCGGCGCTATCGCTGCGGGCGATCGCGCGCGAGATGGGCGTGACCGCACCCGCGCTGTATCGATATTACAAGGACCGTGATGCGCTGGTCACGACGTTGTTGATCGATGCGTTTAGTTCGTTTACGGCCGCACTGGAAGCCGGGCGGGACGCCTGTGCGCCGACTGATCACGCGGGGCGTTTTCGCGCCATTTGCAAAGCCTATTTCCAGTGGGCGGCCGGCAATGCGCAGCGCTATCAGTTGTTGTTCGGCACGCCGATCGAGGGTTATCAATTCGCGGCGGAAGTGGGGCCAGTGGCACAGCGCAGTTTCCTAGTGGTGCAGGGCGTGATCGGTGAGGCGGACGCGGCGGGCCAGATCAATGGCGCAGTCGCCTTGCCCGCCAGCCTCCACGCGCGCTATGCGGCCTTGCGACAGATCGGGATGCCGTACACGGAAGTGGTCACGCAGTTGGCGCTGGCCAGTTGGGCCATGCTGCACGGCATGACCTCGCTGTATCTCTACAACTACCTGACTGGCTTCGTGCAGGACGATGTAAACACCTTCATTGACTTTGAGATCGAGCACATGCTCAAAACGCTCGGTCTTCAGTAAAGAGGACTTATCGCATGTCAACTAACGTGTCTTCAGCCAAAGAAACTAAACAGTTGATCGCTTATTTTGTGTTGGCGTATGCCATTTCATGGGCGATTGGCGTGCCGCTGGCCTTGGCTAAACAAGGCTTGATCGCGCCGCTGTTGCCGACCTGGGCGCATTACTTCGTCGCGTATGGGCCGTTGCTGTCCGCGTTGATTGTGACCGGCGCGAGTCAAGGCTCCAGCGGCTTGAAAGCATTGGGGCAACGCATATTTATGTGGAAGGTTCGACCGATCTGGTGGCTGGCCGCGCTCTCGCCGTTGATCATCGGCGTGGTCGTCGCGCTGATCTTGGGCGTCGCCACGGGCGAGCCGATCAGCGTGGCGGATCTGGGCACGGTGAATTTTCTGCCGCCGCTGGGCCTGGGCGCGTTGGCGCTGTGGCTGTTGACGTTTGGCCTGGGTGAAGAAGTGGGTTGGCGCGGTTATGCGCTACCGCGTTTGCAGCAGGGGCGCAGCGCACTGTCGGCCACGCTGATTTTGGCGGTAGTGTGGGCGTTGTGGCATCTACCGCAATTTTTCTATCTGTTCGATCCGGCAATTGCGATTGGCTGGGTGATTGGCTTGATTGCGGGCGCGATCGTGTTCACGTGGCTGTTCAACAGTTCGGGCGGCAGTCTCTTGATGGTCATCATCTGGCATGGCTGCTTCAACTTCATCTCGGCGTCGGATGCGGGCAATGGCATATTGGCCGCCGTGGTGAGCACCATCGTGATGGTCTGGGCCGTGCTGGTGATCGTCGTGTTCAAACCGGCGAATTTGTCGCGGCAAGAGAAGGTGGTCGCATGAAGGACAAGATTTGTCTGGTGACCGGGGCCAATCGGGGCATTGGCAAAGCGATTGCGTTGGGGCTGGCTCAGCGTGGCGCGACGGTGATCATCGTGTGTCGCGATCGTGAACGCGGCGAGGCCGCTCGGCAAGAAATCCGATCGAGTAGCGGCAACCCGGCAGTGCATGTGATGTTGGCTGATCTAGCGTCACTGGCGTCTGTGCGCGAACTCGCCGTTTCTTTTCAAAAGAGTTATCAACACTTGCACGTCCTAATCAATAACGCGGGCGTCGCCAAAGTTCAGCGCACCCTCACCGTCGATGGGTACGAGACGACCTTTGCGGTCAATCATCTGGCTCCGTTTCTGCTGACTAACTTGCTGAGTGAAGCGCTGCAGGCCAGCGCCCCGGCGCGCATCGTGAACGTGTCGTCGCTGGTGCACAAGTGGGGCAAGATGGACTTCGATGATGTGCAGGGCGAAACCCGCTACGATATGGATAAAGCGTATAACCAATCGAAGTTGGCGAATGTGCTGTTTACGAACGAATTGGCGCGGCGATTGGCGGGTACGGGCGTGAGTGTGAACAGCATGGAGCCGGGCATGACGGCCACGGACTTTGGCCGCGAATACACGGGTTTCAAGGGCTTTATGAATCGCGCGTGGCGGCCGTTTATGGTCACGCCTGAGCAAGCGGCGGAGACGGCGATTTACCTGGCCACTTCGCCGGAGGTGGCGGACCTCAGCGGTCAACACTTCGTGAAGAGCCGCGCCGTGAAATCGTCAAAGGTTTCGTATGATCAAGATGTGGCGCATCGCTTGTGGGAAGTCAGTGCGAGGTTGACCGGGCTGGCGGGCACGCCGCCGTAAGCCCAAGCTTGTCCACCCCGAAACCGTTAAGCCCGGTCTTGCTGCGTTGAACAGCAAGACCTTTTTGTTATCTTGCGCGGCCATATTGACTAAAGCCGCACGCTTTTTGCCAGATGCCCAGCGCCAAACCTCAATCAGACCTGAAAGACTCGCTAACAACTTCTGAACATCTTTAGCGTAACTTATCAGCAACACCACACGACAGGAGGTTTGACATGAAGACCCGATGGATGAGTTTACTAGGCTTGTTGGTACTGATTGGCTGGCTGGCAGGTTGCAGCCCAACAGCAGCCCCGATCGATCTCGCGGCCCGATCGGCCAACGCGGCGTCTGCCTTCACGCTGACCAGCCCCGCAGTGATCGACGGCGGCACATTGCCCGTTGAGTATACGTGCGATGGCGACGGTTCGACGCTGGCTCTGGCGTGGAGCGGCGCGCCAACCAACACCAAGAGTTACGCCGTGATCATGCATCACGTTGCCGGGCCGGATGACATTCACTGGTATTGGGTGCTGTACAACATCCCGGCCAGCGTCACCCGTTTGCCCCAGGATGTCAGCGGTCTTGGCACATTGGGCAACAACTACAACACCGGGCTGGTGGAATACTCGCCGCCATGCTCTAAAGGCCCCGGCCCCAAAGACTATATCTACACCGTGTATGCGCTCTCGGCCGAACCGCAAATTTCTGTGCCCGCTTCGCAAGTTGATCGCGATACGCTGTTAAATGCAATCAAAGACATCACACTCGCCAGTGCTGAACTGTCCGTGACCTACAGCCGCGATGTGAACTCGACCACCGCGCCAGCAAGTGACACCGCGCAGCCCGCGCAATCTCAACCCGCCGATGATCGCACGCCGCCCACCGAAGCGATTGCGGCCTGCGTGGACAAAGCCGAGCAAGCGACATGCGAATTTACTTCGCCCCAGGGCGCGGAGACCGGCGTGTGCGAGATGGTGCAGAATCAACTGGCCTGCTCGCCGCAGCGCGGCCCGGCGGATCAGAATCAACCGGGCGGTAACGGCAAGCAATCGGGTGGTGGCCAGCCCGATCAAGCCGGGCAAGCGCCGCTCGATGCCAATGGCGCGGCCTACAATATCGATCAGGCCATCTCCGACAAGGCGCAGGGCATGACCATCGCCTACGATGCGCTGGCGTTTTTGACGGGCGACCTGGGTGCAGACTCGTTCTTCCCGCCCGGCAAAGTGGCTGATTTCTGGGGTTTTCAGTACTTGCGCGACAACGATTCGAGTGAGATGGGCCACGCGGGCGACTTCTTGACCAGCGCCGCGATGAACATGCTCAACACCTTGACCGAAGCGCAGCGCGCCGAATTGGTGGCCCTAGCCAAGAGCCAGGTCAGCCAGATCAACGAATATGGTTACGAGCGCTTCGTGTTGATGGATGCCTTCCGCCGCTTGATCAACAACGATTTGCCCAGCGGCACGAGGGGCCTCAGCCAGGACGCCGTCAAAGCGTATTCGGCGCAACTGTATCGGCTCGATGGTGAAATCAGTCTTGCGCGCGCGCAGTTGATGGGCAAATTGATCAACACGATGGATGCAACGCAGATCGCTGCGCTGGATGCGATGGTCGGCGGCGATGCACAGCATCGCAAAGGCATGAAAGAGTGGCCCAGCGTTGAAGAACCCGCGGACATCAAGGGACTTGATCGGGATGTGAAGGTGGCGGTGATGACGTATGCGGCGGACATGTTCAGTTGGTACGCCGGTTCGATCGAGGCGGATGTCTACTTCTGCCCGGAGCGGCATGGCACGTACTTCGGATCGTTTTACCTGAAGGACATCCACGCGATGAGTGATCCGACCTACGCCATCCCGACCAATCTCACGGGCGACCTGGGCGAGGCGATGGTGAAACTGTTGGATGCCGATCAGGCGCAATTGATCACCGGCCTGGTGGACATTCAGCGGCCGTCGCTCACCAACATCGTGATGGTGCGCGAACAAGTCGCCGCCGAGTTACGCAAGTTCAAGTCTGGCGGCAGCGCCGATCAAGCCACGGTGCTGGGCCTGATGGAACAGTACGGCGCGTACGATGGCGAAATCATCTACAATTTGGCCGTGAACTTTACCAAGGTCAATCAAACCTTGACCAGCGAGCAGCAGGCACAACTCACGGCGATGCGACAAGAATTGTTGGGCGACCTGGCGCACCCGACCGGCGCGTATCTGTACTCGCAAGCCGTCGCCATGCCCGACATTCCCAACACCGACTTCTTGTTCAAGTAGATTAATCACGTCATTGCGAGCGAGCGCCAGCGAGCGAAGCAATCTCCCCGCTCAAAACGAGAGATTGCTTCGCCGCAAAAACGGCGGCTTGCAATGACCCTTCAAGAGACCCGACAATGAAACGATTGATCCTTATTTGCCTCACCCTCCTGACAGCCTGCACCTCAGCCGTGACCGTCACGCCGCAAGCGACGATGCCATCGTCCACTTCTGCGCCGACGGTCACGGCTCCGGCGACCTCGGCCGCTCAACCTAAAGTCAAAAATCCCACTGTTGCGCCCGTCTCCGCCAATGCCGATTTCGTCGTGCCCGAAATTTTGGGGCGGCCCACCGATCACTCGATCACGCTCAACGTCGTGCCCGTGGCTGCGATGGACATCGTGGTGGAATACGGCACGACCGCCGGGACCTACGATCAGCAATCGGCGGCGGTGAGTGCGCCCAGTGGCAGCCCGATCGAGATCACACTCGATCAGTTGCGAGCGAATACGCGCTACTACTACCGATTGCGCTACGCCAACTCGATTGGCCCGGAGCGCAACTTCATGACTCAACGCGCCGCGGGCAGCACATTTACCTTTGGCCTTCAAGGCGATTCGCATCCTGAGCGTGTCAACAAGCAATTCGATGCTGATCTTTACGTTCGTACACTGTTGAGTGCGGCGAGTGATCAACCCGATTTTTATCTGACCATCGGCGATGATTTCAGTGTGGACGCGCTGAAGACGGTGAATCCGCAAACGGTAGCCGCGCAGTATCTCAATCAGCGCAACTGGCTGGGCCGGGTGGGCGCGCCTGTGTTCCTGGTGAACGGCAATCACGAGCAGGCGTCGCTGGCGAACCTTAACGGCACGGCCGATAACGTCGCGGTGTGGGCGCAGACCGCACGCAACGCCTACTATCCGCAGCCCGCGCCCGATGCGTTCTACACCGGCGATGTCGAGCCGGTTGAATTCATCGGCCAATTACGCGATTACTATGCCTTTACGTGGGGCGATGCGCTCTTCGTCGTGAT
>JAGOBP010000260.1 GCA_017999195.1 Thermoflexales bacterium | reverse complement strand
GTGTGAAGTTGATTGTCGTCGATGCGCAGGACGATAGCGCGAAGATGACGGCGGGTATTGAAGATTTGATCAGCAAGAAAGTCAATGCCCTGTTGATCAATCCGACCGATGCGGATGCGGTTGTACCGAGTGTGCAGAAAGCCAATGCGGCCAATATCCCTGTTTTCACGGTGGATCGTGGCGCGGCGGGCGGCACGGTGGTCAGTCACATCGCTTCCGATAATGTGGCCGGTGGCATGATGGCGGCTGAGTTCCTGTGCAAGACGATCGGTGGCAAGGGCAATGTGGTGGAACTGCAAGGCATCGCCGGAACGTCGGCGGCGCGCGATCGCGGGCAGGGCTTCAACGATTACATGAAGGCCAGCTGCGCGGGCGCGACGATTGTGGCGGCGCAGACAGCGGACTTCAATCGCGCGAAGGGCCTGAGCGTTTTCGAGAACATTCTGCAAGCGCAGCCCGACATCGTGGGTGTGTTCGCCCATAACGACGAGATGATCCTCGGCGCGATTCAGGCGGCGGATGCCGCTCAGCGCGCGGGCATCACCTTCGTGGGTTTCGACGCGGTGGATGATGCGGTCAAAGCCGTGCAAGACGGCAAACTCGCCGCGACTGTGGCGCAGCAGCCCGCCGTGATGGGGCAGCTGGCGCTGGAAGCCGCTGTGAAGTTCCTCAACGGCGACACCGTTGAGGCGGCGGTGCCGGTGGCGTTGTCGTTGGTGACCAAGTAAAACGTGTTGCGTGGTACGTGGTGCGTGATCAATCTGATCACGCACCACGTCTCAATTTTCGGCTCCTCCGGGTCCAACGGGAAACGGCTCACGCAAAGCCGCTAAGCAGCAAAGAAGAGCCTGAAACTTTGCCTCTTTGCTGCTTTGCGTGAGACAATCCTGCTCAAGTCTGGAGAGCCCAATTTTCTTATGCCCACTCAAACGCCTCGGCTTCAACTCGATCACATCAACAAGTCCTTTCCCGGCGTGAATGCCGTGCAGGATGTCAGCCTGGCGGTGCTGCCCGGCGAGGTGCTGGCGCTGGCCGGTGAAAACGGCGCGGGCAAGACCACGTTGATGAACGTGCTCAACGGCGTCATTCAGGCCGACACCGGCACGATCAGCCTGGACGGCCAGCCGGTCACCATCGCTTCGCCGCGTCAGGCGCTGGACCTGGGCATCACGATGATCCATCAGGAATTGGCGCTGATTCCCGAGTTGACGGTGGGGCAGAATATTTTCCTAGGGCGCGAACCGCGGCGCGGGGTGCGCGGCTTGATCGATTGGAGGAAACTGTATGCTGATGCGCAGATCGAAATCGATCGGTTGGGGCTGCCGCTGTCGGCCCGATCGAAGATCGTGGATTTATCGATCGCGCAACAGCAATTGGTTGAGATTGCCAAAGCCTTGTCCTACCGCGCCCGATTGATCGTCCTCGACGAACCGACGAGCGCGTTGACCGAGCGTGAAGCCGAAACGCTGTTCAAGTTGGTACGGGCCTTGCGCGATTCGGGCGTGGCGTTGATTTACATCTCGCACCGCATGGAAGAAATCTTCGCGCTGTCCGATCGCGTCGCGGTGATGCGCGACGGCCGATTGGTGGGCGTGGCCCCTACGCGCGACCTGAACGCGGACAAGATTGTGCAGTGGATGGTGGGCCGCGAATTGAAGGAGTTTTATCCCAAGGCGGATACGTCGCACGGCGAAGTCGTGTTGAAGGCCACCGGCTTGAAACGCGGCAAAGAACTCGACGGCGTGGATATTGAGTTGCGGCGCGGCGAGATCGTGGGACTATCGGGTTTGGTAGGGGCCGGTCGGACGTTTGTGGCGCGGGCGCTCTTCGGCGCGGATCGGCTGGACGCGGGCGACATCTACATCGACGGGCAACGCGTCAATTTGCGTTCGCCGCGCGATGCGATTCGGCTGGGCATCGGTCTGGTGCCGGAAGACCGCAAGACACAGGGCGTATTCTTGGGGCAAAGCGTGCGCTCGAATGTGAGCGTGGGTTTGCTGGGCAAATTCTCGCGCTTTGGCTGGTTGTTTTATCGACGCGTGGAGCAACTGGTCAAAGAGATGATTCAACGTCTGGGCGTGCGCACCCCCACGTCCGCTCAGCGGGTGAAAAATCTATCGGGCGGCAACCAGCAGAAAGTGGTCATTGCGCGCTGGCTGGCCTTGAATCCGAAGGTGTTGATTTTGGATGAACCCACGCGCGGCATCGATGTCGCCGCGAAAGCGGATGTCCATGCGCTGATGAATGATCTGGCCGCGCAGGGCATGGCGATTTTGATGGTGTCGTCGGAACTGCCCGAAGTGCTGGGCGTGAGCGATCGGGTGTTGGTGATGCGCGCGGGCCGCATCGTGGGCGAATTTACGCGGGCCGAGGCGACGCAGGACAAAATCATGCGCGCGGCGACGGGGCAGGCTTAACATGGCACGCACGATCGATCTTCTGCGCAAAAGCAGCACGTTGATTATTCTGGTCATTATCGTGGCCCTGTTTGCGATCGGGTCACCGGCGTTTCTCACGGTGAATAATCTGTTGACCGTGGCGCTGCAATCGTCCATCATTGCGCTGGTCGCGATCGGCATGACGTTCACCATCATCACGGGCGGCATCGATTTGTCGGTGGGTTCGGTGGCAGCCTTGTGCGGCGCGTTGGGTGCGATTTTTGCGGCGAAACTGCATCTGGGAACCTATCCCGGCATTCTGCTGGCGTTGATCGTCGGCGCGGTATTGGGCGCGATCAGCGGCTTGATGATCGTGCGCGGACGCATTCCGCCGTTCGTGGCGACGCTGGCGATGATGGCCGTGGCGCGCGGCCTGACGCTGGTCTTTACGGAAGGCCGACCCGTGGCGGGCCTGGACGCGCAATTCACGTTCTGGGGTTCGGGCGAGGTGGGCGGCGTGCCGTTGCCCGTGATTGTGGTGGGCGTGATTGCGGTGATCATGTATCTGGTGCTGACGCAGACGACGTTTGGCCTGCACCTGTATGCGGTGGGCGGCGGCGAAGAAACCTCGCGTTTGGCGGGTGTGCCGTCGGCGCGTGTGAAGTTTTTTGCCTACGTCCTCAGCGCGATGTTGGCGGCGCTGGCGGGTGTCCTGTTGGCGGCACGATTGTGGTCGGCGCAGCCCAATGCGGGCGTGGGCCTGGAACTGGACGCGATTGCGGCCGCAGTGTTGGGCGGCACGAGTCTGGCGGGCGGCATCGGCGGGATTGGCGGGACGGTCGCGGGCGCGTTGATCATCGGGGTGTTGTCGAACGGCTTGAATTTGCTGGAAGTGCCGTCGTACAATCAGCAGGTGATCAAGGGTCTGGTGTTTATCTTCGCGGTGGTGCTGGATTATCTGGTGAAACGGCGCTGGGCGGCGCGGGCGGCTTCGAAGGGGACTTCTTGAGACATTCTCATATCGATGCGAAAGACCTGATCGGCTAATCGCTGATCAGGTCTTTTTTCATTGAGCTATCAACATACTTTCACTCCTCACTCGTCACGCTACTCCTCATTCCCGTGATGCAGCGCCACGAAAATCGCCGCCGCGATGCCCAGGCGTCGATCGAGCAGGTGGGCCACATCCATGCTGAAATCGACGATCAACTCATAGCCCACCAGCGAAGATTTTTGCCGGAACGTGGCGACGGGCGTATCGCCCACATCCACGTGCAATTGCTGTGTCAAGGCATTGTCCATCAGCCCGCGTAGCATGGAGCGGCCCATGCTTTTTTCATAGACTTTGCCGACCGCTAGATCGTTGGCATCCGTAATCAGCCAGGCGTCCTTGAAAATCTCGGACACGCTGTCGGCCGTCATGCCCAGCCCGCCGATCTTCTGGCCGCTTTCGGCGTCGATCACGTCCCAGTCCACATCTTCAACCGGACTGTCTTTGAGGAGCAGGACCTCGCGGGTCTTCTTCTCATCGGCGTAGGCGTAGGTGGTGGTAGACGGTGGCAGCCACTTGGTCTTCTGCTCGATGAAGAGCAGCGGCGTCTTGCCCTCCGCATCGTACAGGCGATACTTACTGGCAATCGACAAGCCCTGCTGTTTGATCACGTAGTTGGTCTGAGAAAAAACTTCGTTCATGATGATCTCCTTGTCACAGTGAGTTTATGCTTACTACGCCTCACGACCCCGACTACTTTGCGAGGGTGTCGCCCCTCACTCGTCACTCGTCACTCGTCACGCATCACGTTCTCGCACCCACCTCACCATCTTTGCCACATCCGCGCCGAGGTAGCGATCCCGATCGAGATACGGCACGATCGCGCGAATCGAGTCATGCGCGCGCGCGGTGCCTTGCCCCAGGTGCACGGTTGCATCGGCGCGCAGCCGCAAATCCAAAGCCTGCGCCGCGCACATCAACTCCAGCGCGATGACGGTTTCGCCGTGCGCGATGATCTGCCGCGCGTGACGGGCCGCCGAAGTCGCCATCGGGTTGAAGTCTTCCTGATTGGCTGAGGTCGGAATCGAATCGACCGAGTCGGGATGCGCCAAGACTTTATTTTCAGATACCAGCGAAGCCGCCGTGTATTGCGCCATCATCAGGCCGCTATCCAGGCCGCCATGCTCCACCAGCATCGTGGGCAGGCCGTCGTTCAATTTGTCGTCCAGCAGGCGCGCGATGCGGCGTTCGCTGATCGATGCGATCTCACTGGCTGCGATGGACAAGAAATCCATCGCCAGCGCGATCGGTTCGCCGTGAAAGTTGCCACCCGAGAGCGCCTTGTTTTCGGTGTCTAGATCGAGAAAGATCAGCGGATTATCAGTAGCGGCATTCAGTTCGCGTTCGATGATCGATCGGACGTGGGCGAGGCTGTCTTTCACTGCGCCCAACACTTGCGGCGCGGCGCGTAACGAGTAGGCATCTTGCACCCGATCGGTCGCATCGATCAACGTGCTGCCCGCGATCAAAGCGCGCACGTGCGCGGCCACTTCGATCTGGCCGACCTGTTTGCGCGCCGCGTGCAGGTGCGCGTCGTAGGCGCGCGACACACCTCGCATCGCCTCCAGCGACATCGCCAATGCCACGATCGATTTGTCCAGCAAATTCTCGGCATCGCACACAGCCAGCGCCGCAATCGCCGCGGAGAAGGTCGCGCCATTGTTCAGCGCCAATGCTTCTTTTGCACCCAGCACGCGCCGCTTCAAGCCCGCGCGCGCCATCGCCTCGCAGCCGGATAATCGTTCGCCTTGATAAATCGCTTCGCCGCAGTCCAAACTCTCGTCGTCGGGATCGCGCGATAGCACTTGCGCCAGATGCGCCAAGGGAGCCAGATCACCACTCGCGCCCAGCGACCCTTGCGACGGAATGATCGGATGCACGCCCGCATTCAACATCGCGATCAGCGTGTCCAGCGTTTCCGGCCGGATGCCGCTGTGCCCGATCGCCAGCGTGTTGGCGCGGATGAGCATCGCGGCGCGCACCACCTCTTCCGGCAGCGGCTCGCCCACGGCAATGGCGTGACTGATGATGAGATTGCGGCTGAGTCGATCGGCTTGATCGATCGGGATGTGGCGCGTGCTGAATACACCGAAGCCCGTGTTGATGCCATACACGGTGGGCTGCCCGGTGGCGGCCACCCGATCGACCCACGCGCGCGATTCGGCCACGCGGGCGCGCGCGGCGTCGCTCATGATCACCGGTCGACGCGACAGCGGGCGGGCGACCTCGATCACATTTTCCAGCGTCAGGGATTGTCCATCAATGATCAATGCGTTGTCGCTTTGACGAGCAGTCTTCATCGGCTCTCCGTAAATTGACCCGTAAATTCGAATCGAGTAGAATGAGTGTACCCTTCGTTGGAGCGTGACTCATGCCAGAGATCAATCGTCCGCGATTCAATGCAACCGTCGTGCAGCCCGGCTTTGAAGTGACCGGCCAGATTGAGCCGATTGGGCCGTGGATTGATTTTCTCAACAGCAAGGACAAGCATGTGCTGCCGATGTACGCCGCGCGTGTGCTGCCTTTCGGCGGCGCGGCCAATACGCCGGAACATGCGCAAGTCTTTGTCAGTCGCAGCGAAGTGTTGTTGTTGAACCTGCCCGATCGGGCTTCGCACAGCACGGTGTATATGCTGAAAAATGTGCGCTCGGCCATCTTGCATGCCGGGCCGCTGGTGATTCGCGGCGAGATTCACCTGGGCGTTGATGCTTCCTTGGCGACGTTTTTGGATGACTTGCCGGGTAACTTCTTCCCCATCACCAACGCCGAACTCTTCTCCACGCAGGCGCTGCCGGTGCCGCTGCCCCGCAAAGCCG